>NZ_JQLU01000005.1:1518806-1822567 GCF_000744375.1 Carnobacterium gallinarum DSM 4847
AAATAGTCTTGCGATTGGGCATACATCAAATTATCCGAAGCTTGTTTGCTATAATGTCCATCAATATAAACCTTCAATCCATAGCCATAGTCATCCGTTTGAACAATCTCAATCCGCTGAGTAGGGGAGGCGTCGTTATAGTTAGAAATCTTTTTATACCAGTCTTTTTCAGAACAATCGACATACGTGTATGTTCCAGTTTTTTTATCAAAACTCTTACTATTCCCTAAATCATCCATGCTAGAATGTTTTTCCATGGAAGTTATGAAGATAATTGCCATAAAACAATTTCTAAAAGAAGCAGAATAAAAAGAGAAAGATAAGAATGACTCTTCTAATCCGTAAAATACTATAAAGAAAGTCAATAGACCGCTAAGCTCTCCTAACGTCGCTATTGACTTTCTTTATTGGGGCATGTGCTTTTTTGTTAGTGCCCGAGGAACTCATGAAATAGCTAATACCTTGACCTGTCCCTCGAGCCTTTTCAGCCTAACATACCCACCATTTGCTTTAGCATTTGAATTTTTTGCTAAATTCTTCTTTCTTTACCCTCAGAATTTAACAAAATAGTGTATTAAAAATTTAATTCCCTTGTTTAGGGTATTACTCCAGTAACATATTTACTCTTAATCTGTATTCTTCATCTTTATCAATCTCAAAATTTTGATTACTTAGTAACCGATTCAAAGTATTGATATCTAACTCGTAAGCTAATTGTTCTTCTTCATTTAAGTCTTCAAGTTTTGATAGACTTTCTTGTCTCTCTAATAGATAGTCTGGTATGAAATTTTTATTTAAACTCAAAATTGAAAGATTTATCATAACTGATACGTAAACTTTATGACTTTTTTTCATCATTAATACAGAGTCTTCAAAAGTTGCGGCTATTGCTTGACTCGGACTAAATCCTTCATCTTCAATAAAGTCTTCATAGTCTTCTAAGGTTAACTTTTTTGCTTCTAAATAACTCATTTCACTCATTTTCCCACCTACTTCGTAAATATATTAAGTTCTATATTCGGATACTTTTTCCTAAACTCTAATATGACATTTGTACAACTTTGACAAGCGGGTAGTTCTGTATACAAATCTATCTTACCAGAAAGATTTGTATCTTTAATTTTAGATGCTATATCTTCCAAAATTTTAACCTCAGTATCATTATATCTTTGAAACTTATCTATGGTGTATGACTCAAAAATTCTATTTTCTGATGCAGGAGAAAAATTACCTAAATCAGCACCTTTACTATCTGGACCATGAATTTTACTATGCGCCATAAACTCATCTGGTAAATCCTTTATTTTAACATCAGCAACAGCCATATTCCCTTGATTTTTCAACTTAGAATTTGGCATTTGGTTCCTAATATTATCAACCCTATTTTGGAAATTCTCAACTTTTTGTGCTTTAGTAAGTCCACTAGCTTTCTCAAGTTTCCCAACATCCTCAAAATACCCAACTTTATTCAACAATTTCAATTCTTTTTCTGTCAAATTTAACCCTTTAAGTGCCTTATTTCCAGCTTTTAATTCTTTTGCGGCCAGCACCATCTGAAGAAATGGAATGTATGAAGGTACTTGTCATAAAATAATTTCTAAAGGCAGCAGAAGAAAGAGAGAAAACCGACTCTTCTAATCCGTAAAACACTATAAATAAAGTCAATAAGACTGTTGGGCTCTCCTAACGTCGCTATTGACTTTATTTATTGGGCACGCCTGTGTCAGTGCCTGACGAACTTACAAAATGGCTAGCATCTTGACTTGTTCCTTAAGAATTTTCAGCATAAACATGCCCATCATTTGCCTTGGTAACTAAGTTTGTTCTTCTAAGCTAATCTAGCAAAATAGCAGGTAAAAACCTATGACAACTTGATCGGTGAGCTCTTATCCCTTACTAATCAATACTTTATCCCTTGATTACTAGTCTTTTGATAAAGTGCCTTTTTATTTTACTTATTTTGATTAAGAATATAATCAATTCTTGACTTAGTATTAACACTAGTTTCTATCATATCAAAATTTTGTTCTTTTAATTTCTCTTGATATATTATGAAATCTTGTTTTAACAGATTTGATTCATTACCCTCTATTTTTAAAATGTTATTGCCATAAAATTCAAGTTTTTCATTTAAAAAATCAGAAAGTTGGTTTTGTTCAATTCCATCTAATGCTAAATTAAGAAGATATGAATACTTTATAAAATCATCTTTGTTTATATCTTGCCATTCCTCTTCAAGAATTTTCGCACTTGCTTGTGTAATAGTGAATCCATCTTCATTTATATACTCATTTAAATCTAATTTAATCCCCTCAACTATATCACTATAAGTTGGTAAATTCTCTTCCAATATCAAAACTCCCTCCGTTATTTTAAAGTATTATTCGTTATTACATTCACCTTGATGTTAGGATACTTTTGTCTAAACTCCAATATCAAATTTGTACAACTTTGACAACAGTCTAATTCAGAAAATAGATTAATTTCTCCTTTTATTTTAGGGTCTTTTATTTTAGATGCTATATCTTCCAAAATTTTTGCTTCTGTATCATTATATCTTGGATAATCATCTTTTACGTAATTTTTTAAAAGCCTATCTTTTTCTGGTGGTGTAACTGAAAAATCACCCCTATAACCTAGTGAATCATTAGAGTGTATTTGACTATGAGCTTTAAAATCTTTTTTCAATCCAAGAATGTCAACTTCTGCTGTAGCAACATTCCCATTTCTTAATCTATCTAATTTACGGTTAACTATTTTTTTCTGTGAATTAGACAAATTTAGGTATTCATCAGAATTTTTGTAGTTTTTTACAAAATCATCTAGATTATTTCTAAGATTTTTTGATTGATTTTGTAAATTCTTACCAACAGTAAGTCCACTAGCTTTCTCAAGCTTCCCAACATCATCAAAATACCCAGCTTTATTCAACAGTTTCAATTCTTTTTCTGTCAAATTCAACCCTTTAAGAGCCTTATTTCCAGCTTTTAGTTCTTTCGCTGCCATCACCATTTTTGCTTGAGGTAATAACAAGATGGCTGTCCAAAGTCCAGCTTCTAAACGACTCGTTTTATCACCCGTTAGTGGATCTTTTCCAGTGAATAGACGGTAAACATCATACGCACCTGTTAATTCGCCAGTCATTGTGACAGCGGTCATTCAAAAAGACTAGAAAAGTCCTTTGAATTTCTGTACAATAAACACAGTTAGATTTTGTTAGCTATTGGCAACTTGATTAGTGAGCTGATTTCTTACTAGTTAAGACTTTATCACTTGATTACTAGTCTCATGATAAAGCGTTGTTTTTATTTTTTTATTCGATAATCCAGTTCTGATAATGCTTCTTCAACATCTTCTTCTAACTTAGAGTTATCTTTGTACGATTCAATAATTTGTCTATATTTCACATTTCCTGAATTTCCAAGCATACTTAATATATAACTCAAACATTCATCATTAAATTCATTTAAGTGGTTAATGATTGGGGTTAAATTAATTGATTTTTCAATATCTGGAGCTTTGGAACCTTCTAACATTGCATCTAGTATCGATTCTTTAATATCATTATCATTTTGTAGTGTAGCTTGAACAGCTAAATTATCAATGATTTTTATAGCTTTATCATCTGGTTTGTCACCATAATCTAACATATCTCTTATATAGCCTACCGCTTCTAATTTATCATCCTTGTTTTTTTCTAGATCTTTTAGGATACTTAACCAATCCATTTAGATTCCTCCTTCTATTTTTTTGGTGTCTGAATCGGAATATGGGTACTATTTATAAGTTCTTCATTATAAAACTCACTATTAGGTCTCGAAATTCCGGGTGGTTGAAATGTTCCAGATACAGGATCAAAATATTTTTTACCTTGTTGTACTCTCACAATCCAACCATTTGCAGCATTACTTCCTGTTGGTGCTGATGCATCTGGTCCATGGACTCTAACAGTCATTTTTGTTCCATCAGAAGCTTTCCATGTATATTCAAATCCTTCGGTTACTTTTCCTGGCTGAGGTGTTAATACTCGTTTATTAGCATCCGCAGGAATTCTAGATAAAAGATCGTCTACATTACTACCTTGTAAATTACTAAAATCGCCAATATTTCCCGAACCTAAACCACCAGCTCCACTGATTTTCTCAAGCTTTCCAACATCATCAAAATACCCAGCTTTATTCAACAGGTTCAATTCTTTTTCTGTCAAATTCAACCCTTTAAGTGCTTTGTTTCCAGCTTTTAATTCTTTCGCTGCCATGACCATTTTGGCTTGTGGTAATAACAAGATGGCTGTCCAAAGTCCCGCTTCTAAGCGCCCTGTTTTATCACCCGTTAGTGGATCTTTTCCAGTGAATAGACGGTAAACATCATACGCACCTGTTAATTCGCCAGTCATTGTGACAGCGGTCCTACCCATTTCCTTCAAATAAGCTTGCGATTGAGCATACATGAGATTGTCCGAAGCTTGTTTGTTATAATGTCCATCAATATAAACTTTCAACCCATAGCCATAGTCATCCGTTTGAACAATCTCAATCCGCTGGGTAGGGGAGGAGTCATTATAGTCAGAAAGCTTTTTATACCAGTCTTTTCCAGAACAATTGACATAGGTGTAAGTCCCAGTTTTTTTATCAAAACTCTTACTATTCCCTAAATCATCCATCGCCTGTTCTAATTCATTTCCAAGTGCCACAAGTTCCGAAAAATCATTGGCATGGTTGGTTTCAAAGGCTTCATATTTTTCCAATAAATCGACTTTTTTCTGTGTTTGTCCAATCTGAAAATCTTTATAAAAAACACCAATTCCAGCAGTATCCATGAGACCATTCAAAATATTAGTGGCCATCGTCTCCATTAAATCAGCTTTTTCTTGTTGGATCCGATTCAGTCTATCTTGTAAATCTCTTAATTGCTCGGTGTCTACCACCTTGGTTGTTTCGCCAACTTCACTTTCAAAACTAGCGAGAAGGGCGGCTGAGGTTTCGCCGAAGTCACAGTGATAATTATACAACGCTTTGGACACGACTGTATAGGGGGAAATCGCTTCTTTGGCGGCACTCCAACCAACACCCGTTAAATCAGGCGAAACAGCGAATGCATCAACAGTTTTTTCGATTTTTGAAAAAGTCGGTAAATAGTTGACTCGTGCTGCTTGAACCGCCGCGTATGCCGCCTTGACTTCGGAGTAGCTAAATCTAGTCATTGGCAGCCTCCTCCTTTTTGGCTTCGTAATAATCTTCATTTAAATCATCTTCTAATGTAATAAGCTTCTTTTTCTTTTGGTCAAATTCATCCTCAATCTCCATGACAAATCGTCTGTGTTCGCCACGTTCTTCTTCAAAGATGTCTAATTGTTGTGAGGCATCTCTCGCAGAGGTTGTCTGTTGGCTAAGATAGTCAATTTCACTTAGCACATCTTGTTCTTGTTGCTGTATGTAATCCCAATGATCCTGATACTCTTCCCATAGAGTCTCCTTTTTTGATAATTCAACTTTTTCATCATCAACTTGTTGGAGCTGTTTTGAAATTGTGTGTGAGTCTAATTTGTCCTTCATTTAGAGAACACCTGCTTTATTTCTGCATCGGTTTTCTCATAAGAATCACTCATTGCTAGAATATTTTTTCCATCAGTTTGCGTACTAGTTTCAAATTTTTCCGTGAGGTTCGCTAATTGTTTGATTATGCTTTGGCTGTCCTTCACTGCACTTCCATCAGAAGCGGAAATGGATGTATTCCCAACTGAATAGGGTGCCATTGAAGGAAGAACCAATCCGTTAGCGAAAGCAAGAGCTTTTTGTGAATCATTTTTAATTTCGGCCAAATTGTATGTCCTCCTAAGTAAACTCAAAAGTATAAGAACTCTCTGTGGTATAAGTTTAGCATAGTCTTATACGATTATTAATTAATCTGTATTTAAATATTTATTCAATTAATGGAATTTAAAAACATGGAAATTTGGATAAATGGCTTTTTATGAATTGGGAATGAAATTTTCTGTAGCTTTGATTAAAAATTATAGGCAATGATTATCATTATAAATTAAAAATGCAACCTATCCCGAGGAAGGATAAGATTGCGATTGCAGTCTATGAATTCGTTAAATAACGCATAATAGATTAGTTTAACTGATAAAGTGAGTGGGCCAAAACTATTTTTTTAGTTTTGACCCACTCACTTTTTTTGTTTAATTAAAATTTTCAGCTTGCTGGATAAATGTTTTTAAATCAGGCGCAATTTTTCTAGGAAGATCTTGTTCATGGTCTTTATGATAAATTTGTGGCTGACCACTTAGCATACATAAATAATTTCCAGTCCCATTTTCAGCAATAACGATATATTCTTTGGGTAGTCCTTCTCCATGTGCTATTTGGCTGTTGCGAACAACATCATCGAAGGTTTTACGCAGATTTAGCCTATCTTTTATTGGATAAAAAAGCCATTCACCAAATTCAGGAGCATTAACTAGCTGGAAAAGTTCTTGATAGCAAGGATCTAATATTACATCTAATAGATGTTCTGTTTTTTGTAAGTCTTGTAAAGTAACGCCTTTTTTTCTAGTTGTGCTCATTTTCGCATATTTTTCCAATTGTCACTGTCCTTTTTTCTAAATTATGGAAAATATTTCGCCAAAGTAACTGCAATTCCATCTTCATTATTTGTCAAAGTAATCTCATCAGCAATCTCTTTTAAGGCATCGCAAGCATTTCCCATTGCGACAGCATGTCCAGCAAATTCAAGCATCGATAAATCATTTTCAGCATCACCAAAGGCAATAACCTCACTTGGTTTGATATTTAGTTTTTCGCAAATTTTTGTTAAAGAATGACGTTTGCTGATCCCAGGCATTGTCACTTCTAGATAAAAGGGTGCAGACAAGACAGCTGCTAGATCCTCAGTAAAAGGCTCTGTCAAAGCCGCAATCTGTGGTTTTAAAACGTCTTCTGGCGAGGCAATCAATAATTTTATTGGATCAAAATCAAGAGCATCAGCAATATTTTCGACTTCATGAATCTCTAGTAAATTATTCTGACTTTCATAGCGAGTTTGGAAACCATCAGGTGTATTTGTATAAATATGGGTACCATTGTCAACGATTGGTGTTACATCGAAATCTTCAGCGACTTTTAAGAATTTTTTCGCCAAGTCTAATGGAATCGCTTTTTTGTAAAGGGTTTCATCTGTTTCAACATCAATAACCGTTCCACCGTTATACGATAGAATTAATCCGTGATGCTTCTTTAATTCTAATGCATCAATCTCTCTTTTGAAACCAGCAGTTGGTCGACCAGAAGCCAAGACAACAATTGCACCAGCTTTTTGGGCATGAATGATAGCTTCTCTAGTTTTTGGTGTGATTTTTTTTTCATCATTGTTCAACGTACCGTCAATATCTAAGGCGATTAATTTGTAGGGAATCATTTGATCTTCTCCTTTTTTTTAAAATCTTAATTAAGTATAGTGTATGTAATGCATTTCAGGTCAAGCTATTTTTAATTGCCATCTGAAAAATTTATCAGTATGATAGAACTACTAAATAAAAAAGTAGGGTATGATATGCGGTTAGATAAATTATTATCAGAGTTAGGATTTGGCTCTAGAAATCAAGTTAAACAACTAATTAAACGCAAACAAGTTCAAGTGAATGGAGAAATTATTTTATCGGATGGCTACAATGTAGACCCGCAAATTCAGACTCTGATAGTTAAAGGTAAGCAAATAACTTATCATTCACATAGATATTATCTATTAAATAAACCAGCAGGTGTAGTGAGTGCCGTGAGTGATGCTGAAAATCAAACTGTGATTGATTTGATTGCTAAAGAGGATCAGGTAGAAGGTCTTTTTCCAGTAGGACGCTTAGATCGTGATACGGAGGGACTTTTACTAATAACGAATAACGGACAATTGGCTCATCAATTGCTAGTTCCTAAAAAACATGTGGTTAAGGTTTATGAAGCAAGTGTGAATGAAGAAGTGACGGAAGAAGACGTTGGGACATTTGCGTCTGGCATTATTTTTCATGGGGATATTCGGTGTAAGCCAGCAGAATTAACCTTATTAGAGCATCGAGATGGGACAAGTTATGTGCGTCTGGCCATCAGTGAGGGAAAGTTTCATCAAGTGAAAAAAATGTTTTTGGCTGTTGGGAAAAAAGTGACTTACTTAAAACGGATTGAAATGGGGCCTTTGAAACTTGATTCAGAATTGGCTGTGGGTAGTTATCGTTCGTTGAATGCGGAAGAGTTGATGAGATTAGCGCCATATTTTAAATAATTAGAATTCCTCTTTACAAGTAAGTTTTTTAATGGTAAAATAATGAAAATATAATTAGAATACAATGAAGAGAAGAGTAGGGTCATAAACTATTTGTAGAGAGTCCTGATTGGTGAAAAGGGACAATGGCTTATTATCTGAAGATGGTCTTGGAGTATTAATGGTTGAACTAGAAAATTTCTTTTAAATCATTACGGGCGCACCTGTTATAGTGCAATGATATGCGAATCAAGCTAGATTCAAGTATCCTAAGTGATAGTGCTTTTTGCGCTATAAAAAAGGTGGTACCGCGGAAACTTCCGTCCTTTGTATGTAAATACATTGGATGGGAGTTTTTTATTTTATCGAAAAAAAACTAGTGATAATCATGGGAAACCAATAAAACTAATTAATAGGAGGAAGCACTTATGACAACAAGTTACCAAAAAACACTTAATGATTTTATTGCATCTAGGAAGGATACTTATCAAGCTTTAGCTTTAGACATTCACGATCATCCAGAGGTTAGCAATTATGAATTTCATGCATGTGAAGTATTATCTGAACAATTAAAAAAAGAAGGTTTCACAGTGAAAATTGATGTGGCAGGACATCGAACTGGATTTGATGCTCGTTATAAAGCGGAAAAAGCAGGTCCAGTTGTGGTATTTTTGGCGGAATATGATGCGTTACCAGGGATTGGACATGCATGTGGACACAATTTATTTGGAACAACGTCTTTGTTGGCAGCAAGTGGTTTGAAGCAAGTAATAGATGAAGTAGGTGGAGAAATTCGTGTTTATGGAACGCCAGGAGAAGAAGGTGGCGAGAATGGTTCTGCTAAAGCGAGTTTTGTTCGAGAAGGATTTTTTAAAGATGTTGATGTTGCCTTGTGTGTCCATCCAGGGTATCAACATGCATTAACTGCTTATTCTTTAGCCAATGACCCTGTTGATGTTGAATTTTTTGGTCGCGCATCCCATGCAGCAGCTGCACCAGAAAAAGGCATTAATGCGCTTGATGCAGTCATTCAAGTCTATAACTCAATTAATGCATTGCGTCAACATTTTCCAGACGATGTACGCATTCATGGAATCATTACCCATGGCGGTGATGTCGCGAATGTTGTGCCAGAATACGCCTCTGCGCGCTTTTATTTACGGGCTGAAGCAAGAAGTACGCTGAATGATGTCTATCAAAAATTTGAGAATATTGTGAAAGGTGCTGCTTTAGCAACAGGAACGACTTATAAATTTGGACTATTTCAAAATTCAGTAGATAATAATGTGCCAACGTATCGTTTTGATGAAATTTATTTAAACCATCTAAATCGTTTAGGATTTGATGTAGAGGAGAAGAGTTCACCGGTAGCTGGTGGGTCGACAGATGTAGGAAATGTTAGCCAGGTTGTTCCTACAATTCAGCCAAATATTTCAATTTCTGATGGGTATATTGCTGGACACAGTATTGAGTTTAAAGCAGCGGCTAGAAGTCAAAAAGGGCTAGAGTCGATTTTATTAGGTGCGGATCTTTTAGCTAGTACAGCATTAGATTTAATTTTAGATGTTGAGCTATTGGCTGAGGTCAAAGAAAAACATCAAGAGAGTTTGGCAAATCAAGCGAAATAATAAAACAGTTAGCTCCCTAGCTAGTCCTTTTATGATAGGATTATATTAATGAATAGGATAGAGACAATAGCGAATCTAGAGTAATCCTCTAGTCGGGTGGCGAGTCGTCATCGGATCTTGGTATGTTGGGAATACGTCTGTAACTAGACTTAGACCGTAATTTACTTCAAGGTACTTCCCCACACTATATGTGCATGACGCCTTTGGCTGCGTATATTTCCGCAACTTACGGTATCACATTTTAGTATTGTCTCTATCTGTTTAATTTAATAGTACATAAAAGGCTATTTTTGATAGGTAGGGGGGAATCTAGATTTATGGAAATATTGTACAAAGGAACACTGTCATGAATTTTTACTTTCATTGCAGTTATTTGGCGATGAGACGAATTTAAGTGCCAAAGAGATTGCTTGTTTATATAGTCTAAGCAATCATGTTGAGGAACAGTATGAATCAATTATTATTGCGAAACGTGATGGAAGTCCAAGACAGTTATTAGCGCCATCACCATTGTTGAAAAAAATTCAGAAAAATATATTGCTCCATATTTTAGAGGGAATGCCTTGTTCAATCTATGCAACAGCCTATCAAAAGGGAACAACCACGCCCTCATATTGCTCAAAAACAAATTCTTAAGTTAGACATTGAAGACTTCTTTGGAAGTGTTTTATTTTCGATGGTTTGCCAAAGTGCATTTCCTAGTCGTTATTTTCCGCCAGCAGTAAGTACATTGTTGACTCATTTATGTTGTTATCAAGATGCTCTACCACAAGGAGCGTCAACATCAGCGGCAATTTCCAATTTAGTTTTACAGCCATTCGATGACTATATTGGAAAATGGTGTCTGGAACAGCAAATTACCTATACAAGATATTGTGACGATATGACTTTTTTAGGTGAATTTGATAGGAAATTTGTGGAAAATAAAGTGCGCAATTTTTTACAAGAAATGGGATTTACGTTAAATCAAAAGAAAACTAAATTGATTACGAAAGCTCACCAGCAATCTGTTACCGGAATCGTTGTACATGAAAAACCGCAAGTTGCCAAAGTTTATCGAAAAAAGTTGTGACAAGAAATTTATTATTGCCAAAATTTCGGTGTTCGCTCTCATTTGGAGCAACAAAAAGATCAGATGTATCTGCCGTTTGGTAAAGGTGGGATAGATCGTTATCTGTCAGTACTTATTGGGAAAACGAATTTTATTGTGCAAATAAATCTTCAAGATCAAGAATTTCAGCAAGCTAAGGGAGTGTTAAAAGAATTACTTTTAGCGAATCAGGAACAATAAAGAGATAAATCAGAGGGAATTGCATTATTAGGAAATATGTTACAAGTTCAAGTTTTGTATGATAAGGTAGAAGAATATCGTTACTTTACTGAAAATTTCAAAAGCATTAATTTATAGTTAGATAATTATGGAATTTTTATTATGGAATTGATAAAAAATATATCCGGATGTATCAGTAGGATAAATTAAGTGATAGTTATAAAATCAGAAAAACACTGTTCAATAGTTGGAAATGAATTAAAAAAAGAAATAGATGTATTAAATTAAAAAAATAGTATGAAATAAAAAAGTCAACAGATTTTAGAATTTTCTAAAATGATTGTTGGCTTCTTTTTGGTTTTAAAGGATTTGTTGTTATAAAATTAAATCATGGTTGAATAGATACTAGATAAAACCAATGCTTGTATATGTGGAGATTAAAACAATTAGATTTTCATCAATAGTTAAATTTTGCATGACAACCCCTCCTTTTTTTAAAATAAGTATATATTAATTATATTATATAGTGTAGAATAAAGCAATGGGCGAATAGAAAGGAGAAGGTTATGAAAAAATCAGCTGTAGGAAAATTAATAGAAACGGAAAGAAGAAAAAATGGATTTACACAAGAAATGTTAGGTGATGGAATATGTACACAGGGTACAATTAGTAACTTAGAAAATCTTGGTCGCTTACCGACACTAGAAACGTTACTGGCTATAGTTGAAAGGTTAAATATTTCACTTGAACAATTTTATGAAACGATTAAATCAGATAGTTCAATGTACCATGATGAGTTTAAACAAGTACAGTTATTATGCAATAAACTTAAACATAAAGAAGCAAAAGAATTAATCGTACAATTGATAGAATTTGATAGGTTGACAACGAATTTACAAAGGATGAAATACTATTATTATTTTGGAATTACATCACTAATTGGTGAAAATGATTATAGAGAAGCATTTTATAATTTTAATCAAGTGCTTACTATTGATTCGGAGAATGCTAACATATTTCATATATTGGCAACCAATGGAATAGGGGTTACGTACTATTTTGAAAATGATAGTGATAAAGCGAAAACATATTTTGAAAAAGCTTTAATTCTTTTAGAAAATATTTCAGAATTGGATAGTTTTGATGTTAGAAATTCAGAAATTATCAAAGTTTATTTCAATACAGCAGAATATTATTCAGAAATGCATGAGCATAAAAAAGCAGTAGATATAGCTGAAAAAGGATTAGAGCATTGTAGAAATAATGATATCGATTTTGGTCAAGAATTTTTAATATATGCAAAAGCCTATAATTTATACAAATTGAATCAAAAAGCTAGAGCGGAACAGCATTTTATAATGGCGAGTTCCCTAGCAATCTTAAATGATAATCAAAATATGATTATAGCAATAAAAAAAGATTCTAAAGAATTTAATTTAGAATTATTAGAAAAATTTTTAGAAATGTAATAAGTAAAATTAAATTAAATTTTACTGATAATATACAGAAATTATATAATTAATTGACAGACTTTAGAGGAATAAGTTAAACTAGAAATTATTAAAGTGTAAAAAATTTTGAGAAAAGACAGTCATTTTTTTTGAATACTGTTTTTATACTTTAATACTAGTATAAGATTGAACGAAAAAAAAGGCAAACCAAAAACCAGCAACCACTAGCTTTTAGATTCAATAGTATAATCAGTAAACTATACTATTGTTGCCTTTGCCAATAGAGTCATTGACATGTTCATTGTACCTAAAAATTAATATAAATACTAGCTTTTTTTATTAATTATGTAATGAATAGTTAATTAACTGGCAATGCCATTAAAAATATCTAGCCGTATTTTTCGTTCATTTTATAAAAAATAGTACGTATAATAGTTTAGAATACAAAAATAAACGTGCCGAATTTACACACTTGTATTTTAAACTTGCGCGTACTAGGTGAGCTAACTTAGTATCTAATTCTTGTAAATACCGTCCATGAATTACAAGAATGTGCTAAGCTAGTTTATTTTAACGATTGAATAACGAATGTTTTTGTATATGGAAGTAAGGCTTATTATGTAAAATGTTTTACTATTAATATGGTTAAAAAGGAGGTTTAATAAATGGTTCAATTTCAAAGTGATTTAGGAAAAGCCCGGACATTAGCTACTAATTTAGTGAATGCTACTAGTTCTCTTAATCAAATGAAAGCAATACAGGCAACAGCACAAACCACCTTACAAGGAAATCAGACATCTGATTCTATCATTCAAAGGAAACAATGTGTAACGACTTCTTTTGGAAACGCATTAATTCGAGATGTTGGGAAAATTCAGAGTGTAGCAGCTAGTTTTGAAGCTTTAGATACGCAATTAAAACAAGGGTTTAATTCGTTTGAGGGGAGTTTTAAATGACCAAACAAACGTTTGAGGAAGTCAATTATCGACTAAGAAATGCGTTAGAACAACAGGAAGAGTCAGAGCGTATGTATCAAAAATACGAACAAAAGAGTGAAGAAGCTCATTCCATTTTTAGTGAAGTAGTTCAAGGATTCCATGAAGATCAAGCGATTTGGCAACATGGTGAAATGTATCAACGTACGGAATCTTTATTAGAGGAAGCCGTGACTACTCAACAACGATTTTGGCAAAAAAGTGAGGATAGTCAAGAAGAATTAGCACAAGAAAAACAAAGCTTAGTACAAAAAGTAGTTCAATTAGAATGGGAGAGACAACAACTAGTAGTTAAGGAGAAACTACATGGAGATTAAAGTGTATGTTGGAGAATTACGTGCACAATTAGATGAAATTAAACAAGATAGTTGTGACACGATTCAATCAATGGAAGCGATTCAAAAGGCTTTAATGGACATTATCATAGAACCATCATTAACAGGAATTACTTATGATTCAGCGAAAAATTATTTTGAAATGGTTTATATCCCTGTCACAAAAGGGTTTATTTTAGTTAGTGAAACTATGATAAAAACCAATCAAACCTTGATTGACCGTTATTTAAATGAAGTGGATGTCAATGATCTACAAGAATATGTTTTAGAAGCTCGAATTGATCAATACAATCGGTTAACCCAGATGTTGGATTCCTTGGAAGACCAAACTGGATTAATTGATAATATGATAGACAATCTACAAGAAATGAAATTTCATACGACTAAAAAATTAGATCAATTACGAGAATTTGATTATTTTTCAATACAAATCTTTGATGAATTAGAAGCCCAATTAGCAGAGTTAGAAATTGGGGTGCAAATTATTGTAGAAGGAAAAACGTGGAATCAGTCAACTGGTACATTTTCGACACTTGGGTTAAACTTAGAGTGGGCAACTTCTATTAATCAAAAATGGGCGATTTCTGAAGGGAAGAAAAAGGGACTTGATGAAGAAACCAATCAAAAACTATCGAATTATGATATAATTAAATGTTATGATCCAATGACTGGCAAAACAACATGGGCATTGGAAAAGGATGGATTAAGTGTGATTGATCCAGAATTAACAGCTTATTTAAGAAAAGTTGGAGAGTACTTAAATCAAGAACAGTATTCGATTATCGCATTGAGTCCTAAAGAGTGGGAACAGCGTGTAAATAATGTGTGGAAAATCAATGGAACGGAGTATTTTTCAGGAAAGCAATATGGTTGGTGGATGTCGATTTTAGCACATGGTCAAGATGCAAGAGGTAAGCTGGATGAAAGTGGCGTGTGGGATTCGTTGTGGTCACTTGGGTTTATGTATGGAGCTGTAAAGTCGATTAATCGGATGAATCAAAAGCTTAATGAACCAAAAGTAGTGAAAAAAGCTGCTAAGTATGGAAATTCGGATAGAATAAATCAAAACTTAACTAGAGAAGATATAGTGACTCAACTAGATGGTGTAACTAAGAAATCTACTGAAATAGCACAAGAACTTAGAAATAAACAAATTAAGATTAATATTTTAGGAGATGAATTGTTTGAGAGTTATACTGGACAACCAGATGCTATGGCGATACAAGTAAAAGATCAGATTTATGTTAAAAAAAGCTCTTCAACTATAATGAATGATATTGTTCATGAGGGAATACATGTTATAGATTATTTAGATGGTTATGGAGTAGAGGGCGTATCAAATTGGTCGTGGGAAAAGAGAGCTTATTTTTACGAAAGACAATTTCAAATACAAAATGGAGAAGTTCCAAATTTTGAAAATTTAAATGATTTGCAAGTACACATTTGGAGAAATTATGAAAACAGTATTTATGATCCTTATTCAGGTTGGTAAATTTAAGGAGGAAGATATGGATAATTTAGTGAAAGATATGACTCAATTTTTAAGAAACAGAAAAAGTGAGACTCTACTTTCTTATAAAAGTAATAGTCAAGATAAGCGTTCTTTAGTTGTAGCCATAATAGACATATTAAGTTGGTTGAAGCTAGGCTACAAAAGAGAATTATGGATGAAAGAAGGAAAATCAGTTAAACAAAAGCCATTAAAAATAAACATGGACTATCCTTGGTGTCAAGAATTAAAGCAATTAGTAGAAGAGGATCACCGATTTTCAGAATATTTTACAATGACTGAAAAAGAATTTGATTTTAATCAAAAAATATCAGATGGCAAGCGTTCGGAAATGCGTAAAACAGCATTTGATTTATATAATCCGCAAATGCGAACTTGATTTTAGTATTAATAGGAATAAGCCTCTTTTTTGTGAAGTTCTTTAGGAACAAATTAATAATTTACAAATGGTGGAGAATTGTATGTATAAATTAGTAACAGATAATGAAGAAATGCAAAAACTAATTAATGGGTACTTTATTTTAATCAGAAATAATCTAGAGATGGCTATGGAGAAATTTGCAAATAGAGAATGTTTTGGAATAGAATCCATGTCTATTTTATTTAAAGAAGATTTAGATGAATATGAGGACCAGAAAGAACTTCAAGAAATAAAAAAGAATCAAGTTGTACTTTTAGCAGAATCTCCAGCTGTTCAAGAAGATGAAAAAATTTATTTATCTTTTAAAGAATTATACTCCTGCTTAGAAAGAGTAGTATATGAGAAATATCTAGCTGATGAAAATAGTCGGAAATTATTTTTAGTGGTGAGAAGACAGCTATGTAATTAAGTTTCATACTAGTAAGAATTAGAAAATGTTATAGAGTATTTTTAAGGAAACCAATCTGGAATTTTAGCAAGTAAATAGGATTTACTTGTGTAAATACCGAGTGATAGAAATAAGAGTTATGAATAAAAAGAAGTTAACAGCTTTTAGAATCTTCTAAAATAACTGTTGATTTCTTTTTTGAAAGTATTTAGTGCTATGAAAATAAAAAATGAATAAATTCTAGTATTTAAATAAAGCCAATACTTCCGTATATGGACGGGACATGATTGCAGGAAGAGGGGAACTTGATGAGTTCTCTAAATTAGCAATTGAATTAAGGGAAGGAAAAAATTATGATACTGGAGAACCTTTAACTGATCTTGAAAAGCTTCAGCATTGGTCAACACTAGCAAGTAGGATTGCGGTAGTGGGAATTGCGGGTTATTATGGAACACGTCCATTATGAAGAATTGAGAAATCAAGGATTTACTATTGAGGACTGTATCATAAATAAAAAACCTCATCCAACAATTGATGGGATTTATGAAATAGACTATCAGGTACCAAAAGAAGTAAAAGGACAGTTGATTCCAAATGAATATAAAAAGATTCCAGAGCCAAAAACTGTCTATGATCCTAAAATATTTTCTAATGAAGACATGTATAATTTAGGAGTAGAAGCTATGCAAAATGGAAAGGTTAATGGAAGAGTAATCAAAGGTATATCATCTAATGGTATAGAATTTACAGGATACTTAGATGACGTAACGGGAGAATTGAAAAATTTTCATCCATCAATGAAGTAATAGGAGGAAAAAATGTACAATTTAATTACAGATAAACTAGAAAAAGAAAAAATAGTTAATCAGTTTTATTTTTTACTTGGAGGCTATATTGAAGATTTTATGATGAAGTTTCTGAATAAAGAATCTTTTAGACTAGATCTAATGGCTGTTTTTTTTAAGAGTGATCTTGATGAAGAGGATGACGAAGAAGAATTGCAAGAAATTAAAGATAATCAAATTTTGCTTGTTTCAGAGTATCCAGCTTCTCCAACTGATGCAAAAGCTTACTATTATTACGATGAATTCTATACTTATCTAAAGAGATACATCGAGGAAAATTATAATGAGGATACTAAACTTCAAGGACTACTAAATGAAATAAAAAAAGAAAATTTAATTAATCAATACTTTTTTTTAATCGGTGGAAATATTGAGGTAATGCTAGAAAAATTTCTAAAAATGGAAGCATTTGGAGTTGATTCCATGGGGATACTTTTTAAGAATGATCTTGATGAAGAGGATGACGAAGAAGAATTGCAAGAAATTAAAAATGATCAAGTTTTGCTTGTTTCAGAGTATCCAGCTTCTCCAAATGATGAAAAAGCTTATTATTATTACGATGAATTCTATACTTATTTAAAGCGATACATCGAGGAAAATTATAATGAGGATACTAAACTTCAAGGACTACTAAAAGAAATAAAAGCGGTTTTTAATCTATAGTACGAATAACAATAGATAAGAAGAAGCTTAAAATGAGAATACTAGATATTTTTGAGGCTGTTAGTTATGGAACGTTTCAAGATTTTCAAAATTATTATAAAGGAGATATCAACGAGGTTGATGAAAACTTAGATTTAAACTTGTTGGTTATGGTAGTAGCCAATGATAAAAATCCAGAAGAAAAACTTAAAATTATAAAATTTTTACTAGAAGAAGGCATCGATATTAACTATGTCACAAAAAAAGAAAAACGAAATGCACTACATTGGCTCTATTTTTGTAACTTCCGCCCACCTGTTGCATACGCACTGGAAGTAACTAAACTTTTGATAAGTTATGGAATTGATCTAAATGCAACAGATAAGTATAATGCAATACCATTAAAATATGCACTGACAATAAATAAATTGCCAACTGCAGATAATAAAGAAATGTATAAGTTATTGCTTACTGAGGGATCTGATTACAATTTAAAAGATATGTTTGGAAAATCTTGTTTGGATTATGCCAAAGAATATTCATGGAGAAACGACTTTTTAGAAATTATTGAGGAGGTTGAACATGACAATAGATAATTCTGATTATGGTGGGTTTGTTGTGTCAAAAAATGTTCTAGCAGGGAAACAAATACACTACACATTTAGGGAAAAATCATCTATTGCCGCATTAAACGGATGGACTGTTTATTCTGTTGCAGATGATGATAAATATGTGAATGAAGCAGATAACTTTCAAGTTGTCAGCGCAAGTACATTATTTAAACTAGCGCCAGTTATGCTGGAATTATTTAATGCTCCATACGGAACGGATTTGTGCTGGTTATATGAGCAAAGGGGTCCATATAGGTTTTTATGATTTGAAAAGTGGACGTGAAAAGAGTATTGAAGAGATTTGATTGAAATTCTTTTAAAGGCATTGGAAAAATCTAAAGGTACAAATACAAACTTAGTTATTAAATCATTAAGTTCTGAATCACTGATTTATACATGAGAACTTTAGTGAATGTATAAGATTCAATTTTTAGATACGAAGGCATTCAAATAAAGTTAAATTGATTGAAACTGTACCTAATGAAATAGTAAAGAATGCATTATGCTTAAAAGCGCTTGCGACCATATGGAAATGCTGTTCTTAAGTTATGTTTATTGGCTAGGAAGACAAAGAAAATCAAAAAGCAATTTGAAAAAGCAAGTGAATCGTATATAATGAATAAGGATAGTTATAAAGTGCTGGTTAAGTTAGCTCTATATAATTTAACAAAATGAGATTGGAGGGATGGATAAATGGATAAATTACCAAACTGCCCAGAATGTGGTTCTGAGTATACTTATGAAGATGGAAGTCTTTTAGTGTGTCCAGAATGTGCGCACGAATGGTCACCAGAAGCTGCTGCGGAAGCGGAGGCTGCTAAGGTTGTAAAAGATTCTAATGGCAATGTTTTAAATGACGGTGATTCAGTTAGTGTCATCAAAGACTTAAAAGTTAAAGGATATCTGAATGCAATTAAATTAGGTACAAAAGTGAAGAGTATTCGTTTGATTGATGGAGATTTAAATGCTGGACATGATATTGATTGTAAAATTGATGGATTTGGTGCAATTAAATTAAAATCAGAATTTGTTAAAAAGATTTAACTAGATAGCAAAAATAGCCCTAACTAAAATCAATTAGATTTTTAGTTAGGGCTATTTTTTGTCTAATTATCCAATTTTAAGAATATTTAAAATAACTTGAGCGAGTACACCACTTACAATATTTTGAAAAAGTTCAGAACAAAATTCATTTCTATACTTTTTTATAATAGTTTCAAATAAAGTTATATTTTCTTCTCTAGCAGCAATCAAGGCTTCTTCACTAGCTTTTTTTACTGGAGAATCAATTTTTAAGGCTGAAATAACTTGAGATAACTCTGCCTCAATAGCTTTCCAATCATAGTTTGTAGTAGTAGTTTGAATAGCGGCATTATTATTACCTAGTTGCACATTGCTATTTGTTAAGTTTCCTAACGTAGTTGAATGATCATCATTAAAACTATCTGTATTATGAGAGTTAATAGAGTGGTCTTCTTGAATCTCGTAGTTCAAGTCCCCTTTAACGGTATGATGGTCTCCATGAATAATTTTTTGTTCAGCGATATTTATTTTATAATCGCCTTTTTGCTTATTAAAGGAAGCTTCAACTATTGCTCTAACTTCATTTAAAAATTGCTGATTATTAAATGAAATTAAGTAATGTTTACCAGAATTTAAGCTGAAAGATAGATAAACTTTTGTATCATTATGTTTTTGATAAAGTGAGTAAATATATAATCCGGATAGAGCACATCCGATTAAGCCTATAATAAATTGTACTCTAAGTAACATCAATGAAATCAAGAATACGATGATAGCTATATAAGGTATTTGAAACTTTCTTTTCCCAGCATAAATTTGTGAAATATTACTTAACTGAATAGTAATGTTAGTAAATTTCAATACATTTCCTGTTATCACAAAAGAATCTGTAATAATTTCACTATCCTTTGTTTCTAAAAATTTTGTTAATTGATTGTACATAACTTTAACGAACTCCTTTAAATTTATTTAACAATAATAATGATAACATATTTATCATTATTATTAAACGTATAAATAAAGTGTGTATTTTATATAATGCTATAAATTATTTTTAAGCTTCCTTTAAGCTTCACCGAGTATAACTTAGTACAGAGCAAATGTACGAATTGCCAATTTAAAGTTAGCGGATTTTTGTTAACTATATTTAGGGGGAAACAGAAATGAATTTTATCAAACGGGCATTATTAAGTACGAAGGCGAAGAAGGGACGTTCCTTTATGTTATTGTTAGTTTTTTCAGCAATTTTGATCTTCGTTTTAGCTGGAATTACGATTCAAAGCGCCTCTAAGGTAGCTACTACCGAAGCCCGAAAATCAATGGGAAGCTCAGTTACACTAGGTGTCAATCGAGAAAATACATTGAAAAAAACTGAAACTACCACGGATAGTTCGACTTCAACGACTGAAGAAAAACGTCCAACACCAGGTTCCTATCAATCGACACCTGTTGACTTGGATACAGCTACAAAAATAGCCGCTCTAGAAAATGTTAAAAGCTATAATTTTATTTCAACAACTTCAGCAGGGGCGGATTCATTTGATCCGATTTCTAGTAGCGATTCAACTGATTCAAGTACAGCGGAGAGTTCAACTACTGAAACCCAGCAAAAAGGTGGGCCTGATGGGAATGGGATGTCTGACGAAGCTGGTGGTGCCAAGTTCGGTCCAGGTGCTGCCCAAGGAGATTTGAATGTTCAAGGTGTCTTATCTACTGCTGATTTGGCTGCCTTTACTGATGGAACAAGCAAACTAACTTCTGGCGAGGCCTTAACGAAAGAAGATGTGGATAAGAATGTTGTCTTAGTTGAACAAAGTCTTGCCGAAGCGAATGAGTTAAAAGTTGGTGATACGATTACAATTTCTAATCCAACTGATGAAACGGCAACTTATGAATTGACGATTAAAGGGATTTACGAAACAACAACTAGCGACAATGCAATGGCAGCGAATTTTAACTTCTTAAATCCATCTAATCAAATCTATGTACCCTATACTTTTGCGAATACATTAAAAGGAGATACCTATGCAAATGGTGTTGACTCAGTTATTTATAATTTAGATGATCCAGAGAATGTTGCAAGCTTTGTTACATCTGCTGAATCGACAGGCTTAGATACAACTACATTCAGCTTGCAAACTGATACAGCTGTATATGAACAAATGATTCAACCGATTGAGAATGTTTCTAGTTTTGCGAATAAGATTGTTATTTTAGTAACAGTGGCTGGTGTGATTATTTTGGCATTAATTATTATGATGACGATTCGTGAGCGTAAGTATGAAATGGGAGTTTTACTTTCTTTAGGTGAAAAACGTTGGAAGTTAATTGCGCAATTTTTTACAGAAATTTTTGTGATCTTCTTAGTGGCTATGTGTGTAGCTGGTGTGAGTGGAAAGTTTGTGGGAAATGTAGTTGGTCAACAATTATTGGATCAACAAACAACAGAAACTACGACGAGTTCAACCGATACGAATTCACAAAATGGTGGACAACCAGGTCAAGGTGGACCTGGAGGCAATCAACGTGGCGGTGGAATGGGTGGCTTTGGCAATTTAGGGGCAACCAATGCAGCTACTGCTAAAAAAATTGATGAATTAAATATTACCGTTTCAACAGCAGACTTAGTCAAATTAGGCGGAATTGGTCTAGGAATTTGTTTCTTATCGATTTTGATTTCTTCTGTGGGAATTGTTCGATTGCAACCTAAAAAAATCTTAACTATGTAAACTAGAAACGGGGGAATTAGAATGATTACAGCAAAAAATGTCGGCTATTGGTATGATAAAGGCAGTACACCACTTTATCAAAATGTGAATTTAACCTTTGAAAAAGGGGTCCTATATAGCATTTTAGGGAGTAGTGGTTCTGGGAAAACAACTTTTTTATCTTTAATAGCAGGTTTAGATAAACCAAAAGAAGGCGAAATTTTTTATGAAGGGACATCGATTAACAAAATGGGCTTAACGAACTTTCGCAATCAAAAGGTATCAATTGTCTTTCAAGCCTATAATTTATTGCCTTATATGACTGCGCTACAAAATATTGTTACAGCAATGGAAATTACGCATTCAAAAGAAAGCAATAAAAAAGAATACGCCTTAAAAATGTTGTCAAAAGTGGGAATTGACGCGGAATTAGCTAATAAAAATGTGATGAAATTATCTGGTGGGCAACAACAAAGAATTGCAATTGTGCGCGCTATGTGTACAGATACGCAATTGATTGTGGCTGATGAACCCACTGGAAATTTAGACGAAGAAACATCACGGGATATTATTCAATTATTCCAAGAATTGGCTCATAAAGAGAATAAATGCATTATCTTAGTAACCCATGAAAAAGAAGTTGCCAATGAAAGTGATGTCTGCATTCAATTGAAAAACAAAGAATTTAGAATAATGACGGTATAGCTTAATTGAAAAGTTAGTATTGAAGTGGTTTTGACCATTTTGATACTAACTTTTTACTCTATTAAGAAACAAACGAGCATGAAGTGAAAATTTTTATGATAGCGGTGTTATTAATTCAATCTTTAGAAAACTTAACGTATAATAGAATAATAGTACAAATTATAATATGGGTTAGCATTATTTCACAAGGAAGAAATGAGTTACTGAATGGGGGGAATAGGTTGTTTAATTATGAACAGATTAAAAATTTAAGCGGATTAGAGTTAACGGTATACCATTACATTATTGAGAATATTCAAGCTGTCCAACGTATGACGATTCGTGAATTGTCTGAGAAAAGTCATGTATCCACCTCAACAATTTTACGTTTTTGTTCTAAGATGGGGTGCGAAGGTTTTTCTGAGTTAAAGTACAAATTAAGAGAAGAAACGGTAGAATCTATTGAAGAACAGTTATATGATCCAAGCTTTCAAGTAGCTTCTTTTTTTAAGAAAATAACAGAAACAAGTTTTGATGAAATATTAGTCAAGGCGACACAGTTAATTTGTGATGCTGATCGAGTTGTTTTTTTAGGAATTGGAACTAGTGGGATTTTAGGAGAATACGGTCAACGTTATTTTTCCAATGTTGGAATTAACTCTTACTCAATCAATGATCCGTTTTTACCAACGCCGAATCGTGGGGTGGAACGAAGCTTGATTATGGTACTTTCTGTTTCTGGAGAAACAACAGAGGTGGTGAAGCAAGCAGTAGAATTACAAAAACTAGGAGCAAAATTAATTAGTATTACAAATGCAGAAACATCAACTTTAGCTAAAATTTCAGATTTGAATATTTCTTATTATATGCCAGATGAACGTGCAAAGCGTTATGATAAAGCTGTAAACTTAACAACACAAGTACCTATTGTCAGTTTAATTGAAATTTTAGCTCATCGTGTGGAACAA
The DNA here is from genome assembly GCF_000744375.1 of Carnobacterium gallinarum DSM 4847. Taxonomy (NCBI): domain Bacteria; kingdom Bacillati; phylum Bacillota; class Bacilli; order Lactobacillales; family Carnobacteriaceae; genus Carnobacterium; species Carnobacterium gallinarum. The sequence continues at coordinate 1,542,539 of NZ_JQLU01000005.1, forward strand.
GCATTTTTACAAAAAGAAGAATAGCTATATAACAGTCTTTTCAGACGGGATTTGTTCCGTATGAGAAGATTTGTTTTTTTTAACGACACAAATTCCTTTTGAGTGTGAAAAGGTTTTCATAATAATTTAATTAAGGTATACTTCAAAATGTAAACGGAATCATTTTTAGCGAATGTTATTTGTAAGAATGTTAGGAGGAAATTTTACAACAGGATTTATTTTTATAAATAGGATTAATCTAGAACTAGGTATGCACTTATTTTTATTAAATTTGGAGATAGAGAAGGGAAGTTTTAGTCATGGGAGATTGGATGAATAACAAAGTAATACCACAAATTTTAAAGTTCGTTAACCTTAAACCGATTATTGCATTGAAAAATGGGATGCTTTATACAATGCCATTTACAATTGTTGGTTCCGTATTTTTATTACTTGCAAATTTACCAGTAGAGTCTTGGGCAAAATGGGTAACTGATTCAGGTTTAGGCGCTTATTTTAATCAAGCATATGGGGCTTCATTTGCAATTATGGCTATCTTTGCAGTTATTGGAATTGCATACTCTTATGTGAAAAATGAAGGCTATGAAGGTATGGCAGCTGGGATGATTGCGCTGGTTATTTTCATTCTAACCATGTCTTCTAGTATCATGGATCCAGAATCAAAAGTAACAATTGGCAATATTATTAATAAAGACTGGACAGGTGGAAAAGGTATGATTAGTGCCATTATTATTGGGCTAATCGTTGGTGCGGTATACTCATGGTTTATCAAAAATGATATTCGTATTAAGCTTCCAGAAAGTGTTCCAGAAAATGTTGCAAACTCATTTACAGCATTGATTCCAGCGGCTGTTTTAATTACAGGTTCGCTACTTGTCTATATATTCTTTGATAAAGTCTTCAACTCAACAATGATTGAATGGATTTACAATGTGATTCAAACACCATTACAAGGAATAACCGATTCATTTGGTGGAGCATTGCTGATTGGTTTCTTAGTTCCATTCTTATGGTTCTTCGGGGTTCATGGTTCAACAATTGTTAGCGGAATCATGGGTTCATTGTTACAAACAAATTCACTTGAAAACCAAGACATTATTAATGCTGGGAAAGAACTAACACTAGCAAATGGTGGACATATTGTGACACAACAATTCATGGATCAATTCTTAACAACAACAGGTGCAGGTATGACTATTGGTTTAGTTGTTTATATGGTCTTTTTTGCTAAATCAGCTCAATACAAAGAGTTAGGTAAATTATCAATTGGACCAGCAATCTTTAATATTAATGAACCGATTATTTTTGCAACTCCGATTGTAATGAATCCGTTGATGATTGTGCCGTTTATTTTAACACCAGTAGTTTCTTCGGTTATCACATATGTAGCGCTTTATACGGGACTCGTTCCTTTATTTACAGCTGTTCAAGTACCATGGACAACCCCACCAATTATTTCAGGATTATTAATCGGCGGTTGGCGTGCAGCCTTGCTTCAATTCGTTGTCTTAACAATTGGTTTCTTCATCTATTTACCATTTATCAAGAAAATGGATGCAATGAATGTAAAAGTTGAAGAAGGAACTGACTAAAATTAAAAAAAGGATTTGATGAGATGAGTCGTTTAAGAAAAGATTTTTTATGGGGTGGCGCAGTTGCTGCCCATCAATTAGAAGGCGGCTGGGATCAGGGTGGTAAAGGTGTCAGTGTGGCAGATGTGATGACTGTTGGAGCAAATGGAGTTCCGCGGGAAATTACAGATGGCGTTCTACAAGGGAAAAATTATCCAAATCATGAGGGAATTGATTTTTACCATCATTACAAAGAAGACATTAAATTATTTGCGGAAATGGGTTTTAAATGTTTTCGGACATCCATTGCCTGGACACGAATTTTTCCAAATGGTGATGAAGTAGAACCTAACGAAGCCGGTTTACAGTTTTATGATGATTTATTTGATGAATGCTTAAAATACAACATTGAACCAGTGATAACGCTGTCCCACTTTGAGATGCCCTATCATCTTGTGACGGAGTATGGCGGTTGGCGCAATCGTAAAATGATTGATTTCTTTGTGAATTTTGCTAAAGTTTGTTTTACCCGTTATAAAGATAAAGTCAAGTATTGGATGACGTTCAACGAAATTAATAATCAAGCCAACTACAATGAAGATTTTGCTCCGTTTACGAATTCAGGAGTGAAATATAAAGCGGGTGAGAATCGCGAAAAAATTATGTATCAAGCAGCTCACTATGAATTGGTTGCTAGTGCGCTAGCGGTGAAGATTGGTCACGAGATTAATCTTGATTTTCAAATTGGTTGTATGATTGCTATGTGTCCGATTTACCCATTTTCATGCAAGCCTGAGGATATGATGATGGCAGTTAGCGGAATGCACAAGAGTTATTGGTTTACGGATGTTCATGTTCGAGGCTATTATCCGGCTTATTTAGAAAAATATTTTGAGCGAAAAGCCTTTGATTTGGATATTACTGTGGAAGATAAGCTTACATTGCTAGAAGGTTGCGTTGATTATATTGGCTTTAGTTATTATATGTCTTTTGCGACAGAGGCTAAAGCAGATAATCCCGAATACGATTATGATGAATCCGAAGACTTAGTCACCAATCCGTATGTGAAAGCTTCAGATTGGGGCTGGCAAATTGATCCCGTTGGCTTACGCTATGCAATGAATTGGTTCTATGATCGCTATCAGTTGCCATTATTTATTGTGGAAAATGGTTTTGGTGCAATCGATCAGATTGAAGCAGATGGAACAATTAACGATGACTATCGGATTGATTATTTAAAGGCACATATTGACTCAATGATTACGGCTGTTGATCAAGATGGCATTGATTTGCTAGGATATACGCCTTGGGGGTGTATCGATTTGGTTAGTGCTGGGACTGGAGAAATGAAGAAACGTTACGGATTTATCTATGTGGATAAGGACAATAACGGAGAAGGTACGTTAGAGCGTAAGAAGAAAAAATCCTTCGATTGGTACAAAGAAGTCATTGCTACTAACGGAGAAGTTTTATAAATTAAAGTAGATGGAGTGAAGAATAATGGCAGATAAAACAATTATGTTAGCCTGTGCAGCAGGTATGAGTACAAGTTTATTAGTAACAAAAATGGTGAAAGCCGCAGAAGCACAAGGTTTAGACGCAGATATCTTTGCAGTATCGGCAACTGAAATTGATGACAATGTTGCTAAAAAACCAATCGATGTTGTCATGTTAGGCCCGCAAGTTCGATTTATGAAAGATGAAGTGACGAAAAAACTTGAACCAAAAGGTATTCCTGTAGCTGTAATTGATATGGCTGATTATGGCATGATGAAAGGCGATAAAGTTTTAGCAGCAGCATTAGCATTACTATAAAAATAAAAAGGAAGAAAAATCATAAAATGATTTTTCTTCCTTTTGTGTTTATTTCAAAATAAATTTACCGGGATGTGCTTCGGTAACGCCATCCGCAAGTGTATAGATAGTTTCCCCACGTAAAATTGTGTGAACCACTTGTGCGCCAATTTTGCGACCAATGTATGGGCTGATTTTATTTTTATATTCCAAATCTTCCGCTTTTAACGTATATGGCGCATTTGGTTTAATGAAGACAAAGTCAGCATCTTTTCCAATTGAGATACTTCCTTTATGATCTAAGTCATAACGCTTTGAAGGAGTTGTTGCAATGATTTCAGCAAAACGAGTTAAGGACATGCCGCGTTTTTGAACACCTTCATCAAATAAAACATCGACATTATTTTGTACGCCAGAAATACCACCCCATGCTTCAAATGCATTATCAGTTTCTTTTAAATCAGGAGTACAAGGTGAGTGATCAGATGTTACAAAGTGGATTTCACCTGATAAAACTTTTTTCCACATACCATCTTGATTTTCTTTGTCGCGAATGGGTGGTGAACATTTTACTACAGGACCAATTGCATCTAGCTCAGAAGTATCAAAATATAAATAATGTGTACACGTTTCGCAAGTTACGTCCACACCTTCATTGCGAGCTTTAGTCACTTCATCTACCCCTTCAGGACAAGCTACATGGCAAATATGAATCCGACAACCCGTTTCTTTAGCAAATAAAATGGCACGTCTAATAGGTTCAACTTCCGTAAATTTAGGACGACTTGCAACATAAGCAGCTAAAGTAGTTTCCCCATTTTTATACGCTAATTCACCTAATCTATCTGTAATTGCTGCATTTTCAGCATGAATCGCTAGTACTTTCCCAGTTGTCGCAATTTGTTTCATTCCTTCATATAAAGAATAATCATCGACATTCATAAAATCACCATCAATGCTACGATCCCCACAAGTTGCCATAAAACATTTGTAAGCAGCAACGCCACCATCATTCAATTCTTGAATACCAGACTCTAAGTTAAAGGGCACAAGTCCACCAAATGAACCAACATCGGATGTTAATTTATTTTTACCAGCATCGTATTTAATCTGTAAAGATTCGCCATCAACAGTAGCAGGTACTTGATTTAAAGGCATTTCCATAAATGAAGTTACGCCACCTTTAGCGCAGGCTTTTGTTCCAGTTAAATAGCCTTCCCATTGGTCGCGGTAACCGCCACCAGGATCTGTAATATGAACATGGGCATCCACCATTCCAGGGCTTACAATTAATCCAGTTGCATCAATAGTTTCTTTTGCTTCCCCAAGTTGAGTGCCAATTGCTACAATCTTCCCAGCTGTGACAGCAACATCTGTTTGGATTTCTCCATTTTCTAAAATTACCAATCCATTCTTAATCATTAAATCATATGCCATTTGTTTTTCCTCCTAAAATTTAGTGTATGTGACAGTTTACGTTCTGCAAACTGGTTAAACTCATTGAGTTTTTTCTGATTTGAAATGGGTTAATAGCCAGTAAATCAAGACGGCTAAACCAAATCCCACCAACCAAGACAGATTAGAAATCATTTGTAAGGCTGGGATAAATTGCCCACTGATTGAAACAAGTAAAGCAATAATAGTTGCTAGATAAGCTTCTTTATTGATTCCTTTATAAGGGTTTTTACTATTATCAGCTTTCATATCCATATAAAGTGCATCTAAATCAATCTTTTGTTTCTTCACTAGATAAAAGTGAGCCAGCATAACACCAGCAACAGGTCCTAGGACGGCTCCAATAATGTTTAAGAAAGCGAAAATGCTATTGGCATTTTCCATTAATTTCCAAGGCATGATTAGATAGCTAATTACAGAAGCGATGATAACGCCTTTTTTGTAATTAATGGTTTTTGGGAAGAGCGCTGATAATTGATAAGCAGCAGGAATGATATTTCCAGTTGCATTTGTTGAAATAGTTGTTAATAAAAAGACGAGCATCGCTACACAAATTGCTGGCAAACTATCCCATTTTTCAACAATTTCGAGAACGTTCCATTCTTGAACACCGTAGTGAATCGAACCGCCAATTAAAATAGCTACACTTGAGAAGGCGAAGATAATATAACCAACTAAAAAGCTAGCTGTTTGTCCAATAGCTTGTGCACGAGTAGATGTAGCATTTTGTGTGAAATCAGAAACACTAGCACCGGGAGCAGCCCAAACGGCTAAAACTGACGTAATAATCATGAGATAAACAAACAAGGGTGCATTATGTTGTACGTTGTCACCACTTGGAATAAAAGCTAGAATATTACTGATTCCGCCTCCAACCTTAATTGCCCAAATGGCCATACCGCCAAAAACGACATAAATCAATGGATTTAGAATCGCAGTAAATTTATTTAAAGCTCCACCGCCACCAATTCCGATTAGCAGATTGACACCCCAGAATAAAGTAAAGGCGATTAAGCCAGGCAAACTTAAGCCAAAAAAGCTAAAGTCGCCACCAAGAGTTAAAAATCCCGGCCAAATTTTCCCGATTAAAATCAGTAGCGCCAAAGAACCTGTATAATTCTGTAATCCAAACCAGGCAATTGCTGCCACACAACCACGAAGAAAGCCCGGTAATTTGGCACCTAAGTCTCCATAAGTCGAGCGCAAATGCATCGCAAAAGGAATACCGTATTTTGAACCAGCAACACCGTTAAAGACCATAAATGCAGATACAACGATGGCACTTAGAATAAGAGCAAAAATCACATTGATCGGAGAGAGACCTAAAAAGAGGAACCCTCCAACTGCTGTGTAATTAGGGATATTATGAACGGAACCCATCCATAATGTAAAATAGTTCTTGGCCTTCATATTCCGTCGTTCTTTGGTTTTCGGTAGCATATCTGCATTATAACCACGTTGTTGATATTTTTCTACCTCTTCATTGCTTACAAAGTAATCTGTTTCTTTCATTCTTTTACAAGACCTCCTTTTTTTGATTCAGTTAAGTGTAAATTGAAATTCACTAAGAAAAGCGCTTACATAAAATAGAAGTGAACAAAATTTTTATATAATTTATTGATAATGCTACTATAAATTTACTTTATAGTAGTTAGATAATTTAACATAACTTATCATCTTTCACTAAGTTTATCGGGTCTAGGAGTGAAATTCTTTATACATTATAACTAAATAGGTGAACCTGATTTGGTTATAATGTATAAAATTAGCGAGCTGTCACAGGTTTTTTTGTTACATACCAAAGAGTAATTCCACCAAAAATCATTAATAGAGCTGCAAAATAAAAACCGAAAACTTTGGATCCGGTTAAATCAGAGCTTACTGCAGTAAAGTAAGGGGACAAAACAGAGCCTAACATTCCAAAAAAATTGAATAATCCAAAAGTTAATCCATAATTTTCAGGAGTAGTAATCTCAGCTACATAAGATACAATAATTGGATCAATCGCTAATTTTCCAAAAAATCCATAGCCAATCAGGGCAATAAATAACCAAATCTGTGAAGTTGCTTCAGCGCTTAGATAAAGAAAGAGTGCAGCTAAGAAGATTAACACGACAATGATAGTTGTTTTATTTTGGTTAAATCGATCCGAAATCCGAGCAAAAATAATGGCTCCCGGTAATGCTGCAAAAGCACTAATTGCTGCGATATAGCCAATCATCATACCAGTAATGCCACGCTCTGTTTGCAGAAAATTCGGTAACCAAGTTGCCAACATATAATAACCATAGCAAATAGTAAAGTAAGCAAAGGCAGCAACAATTAATTGTTTATTGAAGAGTTTAAGGAACGGAATTTTTTTCGTTGTAACGTTAAGTGTTGATTTGTCACGTTTCAAAGTTGAGGGTAGAAATTTTATGAAGACAATTAGCGTAGAAGCAATTAAAGCGGCAGTAATAAAAAGTAAAGTACGCCAATCCAAACCTAAAAGACTTAAAAAAGTTGAGCCAATCATCCCAGCACCCATTCCAATCGCAGTTCCACTATTAATAACAGCATTAGAAAAAGTTCGACGATTTAAAGGGATCATTTTAATAGAGAGAGAATAGGAGCAAGCAAAGAAAACGCCACTGGTTAAGCCAGAAAAGAAATTTGCAATATAGAGTGTTTGAACCGAATGGGCGAAACCCATTATTAAGGTAGAAAGAGCAAAGATGAGAAAACTAGGAACTAGTATTAATTTTTCACCAAAACGGTCAGAAAGGGCGCCAGCAGGAAATTGAATAATGGTATAGGCTAGAAAGTAGGAACTAAACACTAGTGATAATTGTGTATCGGTTGCAATCGATAGGCTTGCTTTAATTGAGGGTAAAACAGGGTTTAAGACGGTGCGACTAATCCAAATAACAGTCCAGCCTAAAAATAGAATGAAAATCATTAATTTCCAATTTGTTTGAGGTGATTCGTTTTTATTTTCCATAGTTTTCTCCTTAGGATAGTTGATACATATGAATCATTTATGTAAGCAGGAGGGAGTAGCGTTCTATATTTTATATTATGTTACCATAATATTTAAGTGAAGTTCATGTTGTAAGTGGATAAAATGTAAGCGCGATCTTTATCTATCAACGTTATTGACAGAAAAAAACTAATTCTCTAGTCAGCTAAGAACAGGAGAATTAGTTTTTGAGGTTAATCTAAGATAATTGGTTCTTGTGTAAGTACCGTTTCAAATTCAGCAATTTCATTTGAAATAATCCCGTTTCGTTGTGCATGTTGTTCTCGAGTATCAGGCGTTCGTCCGTGAGCTTTTTTAAAGCCTTCTGTTTTTAGCCAAGCTTTTTGTTGTTTTTCGCTATCCCAGCGACTTGTAACAACAATCTCAGAAAAATCAGGGCTAGTCCCTTTTTTTTGCCAGATTTCAAATCCTAGGAATCCATCTATTCCAGTAATGCTAGCTTTAGCGTGGCCCCCATTAAATCTAGCTACAACTTGTTCTACTTGATCTTTTTCTATTTTAATTGTATTCGTTACAATGAACATATTATTTCCCCCTAATTCTAATGTAAATGTTCTCTTTTATTTAGTGAGTTAGCCATAAGTATAGAAAATTTTGATAACGTTGTCAATTAATCTTAACTAAAGTGTTTTAGCTGAAAAAAGTTGAAATAATAAATGTAATTGAGAATCGAACTCAATTAAAAACATTGTGAAATCTTAATTTATCTATTTAGTCTGATTTCTAGATTGTAATAATTCGTTTGACGAAACAATTTTAATTTGGTATTATTATTAAATAAGATAAATAATTTTATCTAATCTAATTTTCAAAAAAGAGAGGACGAGTAAAAATGAATTTAATCAACACTAAATTGTTTGACTTTGAAGCAGATGCTTATCAAAACGGGGAATTTTTAAAAGTAAATACTGAAGATATTTTAGGTAAATGGAGTGTTTTCTTCTTCTACCCAGCTGATTTTTCATTTGTTTGTCCAACTGAATTAGGTGACGTTCAAGATCACTATGAAGAATTTAAAAATAGTAATTGTGAAATTTATTCTGTATCAATGGATAGCCATTTCGTACATAAAGCGTGGGCTGATGCAACAGATACGATTGCGAAAATTCAATACCCAATGTTAGCAGATCCAACTGGGAAAATTGCTCGTTTCTTTGGCGTACTAGATGAAGAAGCTGGACAAGCTTTCCGCGGTTCATTTGTTGTGAATCCTCGTGGTGAGATTAAAGCATACGAAATTCATGATATGGGAATTGGTCGTAATGCAGATGAATTATTAAGAAAAGTTGAGGCTGCTCAATTTGTTGAAGAACATGGCGATCAAGTTTGCCCGGCAAACTGGAAACCAGGTGCGGATACAATTGCTCCAAGTTTAGACTTAGTTGGTAAAATCTAATAGAGTTCGTTAATGGATCAGCTTAATTCCAGTATTTTTGGAGTTAAGCTTTTTTTAAGAGATGACAGTAGTTAAGAATTGGAGGCGTAGTAAGTTATGAGTGAAGAAATTTATGATTTAGTAATTATTGGTGGTGGGTCGGCAGGTTTATCAGCTGGTATTTACGCTGGACGTGCGATGATGGATACGTTAATTATTGAAAAAGAAAAAATCGGTGGACAAGTAACAACGACTTCTGAAATTGTAAATTATCCGGGGGTTCGTCGTACAACAGGCCCAAGTTTAATGGATGAAATGTATGCACAAGCACAAGATTTTGGCGTTGAATTTACAACGGATGAGATTGTTGATGTCGATTTCGATAATGATGTAAAAGTGATTAAAGCGAAGAACGGCACGTATCAAGCACGAGCTGTTGTGATTGCAACAGGTGCATTTGCTCGTAAAATTGGTTTCCCTGGAGAAGTTGAATTTACAGGTCGTGGAATTGCTTATTGTTCAACTTGTGATGGTGAATTCTTTAGTGGATTAGATATTTTTGTATTAGGTGGCGGTTATGCAGCAGCGGAGGAAGCTGTTTTCCTAACTCGTTATGGGAAAAGTGTGACGATGATTATTCGTGAGCCTGATTTTACTTGTGCAAAAATGACAGCCGATCAAGCGAAGAATCATCCTGATATCAAAATTATTTACAATACCGAAGTAAAAGAAGTCACTGGTGATGATTTTATGAAGAAAGCTGTTTTCATTAATAATGAAACAGGTGAGACGTTTACTTATGAAGCTTCTGAAGAAGATGGCGCGTTTGGTATGTTCGTTTTTGCTGGAAATCAACCAAGTACAGAGATTTTCAAAGATAAGATTGAATTGAATCCACAAGGCTATATTCCAACAGATGACTTTATGGAAACCAATGTTGCAGGTGTTTATGCAGCAGGTGATTTACGTATTAAAGAATTGCGCCAAATTGTGACAGCAGTCTCTGATGGAGCAATCGCAGCGACAGCCGCTCAAAAATATGTGACAGTTGAAAAAGAACGCTTAGGCTTGCCAACAATTTCGCAACGTGTATTAGATAAAGCGAAAACAGCTGTCGCAAAAGCAGTTGAAAAACCAGCAGCAACTAAAAAAGCGGATAACGTGAAAACAGACGGTTGGTTCCCAGATAGTATGAAGGAACAGTTAAAAGGGATCTTTGCCAAATTAACTAAGACGGTTACTTTAGTGAACTTACTAGATCAAGCTGATCCAAAATCAGTTGAATTAGAAGGCTTTTTGCAACAAATTGCAAGCTTAAGCAATCAGATTGTATTAGAATCTAAAACAGTTGGACAGGATGCTGAATTTGAAGCAAAAATTCACTTAACGCGTACACCTGCAGCAGTATTGTTAGACGAAAATGCCAATTATACTGGAATTAAATTCAGTGGGATTCCAAGTGGTCATGAGCTAAATTCATTAGTATTAGCAATCTATAACGTTGGGAGTGACGGTCAGCCGATTGAAGCACCGATTGTAGATCGCATTAAAGAATTGCCAAAAGCTAAGATTGAGATTTGTGTTTCTTTAACGTGTCACTATTGCCCAGATGTAGTAGCCGCTTGCCAACGAATTGCTTCATTAAATCATAACGTAGAAGCAGAAATGATTGATACAGGTCTATTTCCAGAATTGAAAAAAGAGAAGAAGATTATGAGTGTGCCAGCAATGATTATTAATGGTGAGCAAGTCATCTTCGGTGCAAAAAATATGGATGAAATCTTAACAGCGCTAGAAGCAACAAAATAGTTTAAATTAAATCCCTTATAAAATAAAGTCAGAATGCAAGTGCTAACTTTTATTTTATAAAGGGATTTTTTTGCATTGTATCATTAAGTTATCCACTTCACTAAATTATAAAACGTACTGTATGCGGATAGTTTGCAAAACGATCTATTATTTGATAGTGATGAACCAATTACTACCTTAGACATTCAAGATCAGGTTACTGTATCTGATGCTATTTCAACTAAATTTGGTTTGAATGTGTCTAACTTAAAAGAGATAGATCCGTTGATTCCAAAAACATACAAAATCAGGGGAAGTACTGCAGAAAAATTAGAAAATTTAGTTTATAAAGACAAAAGGAAAAATAAAAAATAACTGGAACAAAAGGGGTTATTTCCGATTTTGTAGATAATGCTATTTTGATACATCTACATCAATAGTGATAATATATATTACTATTAAGAATACTTTATCTTACTTTAAGTCGAATGTTTAACTTTTCATTGTCCTATTCGTTTTATTTTTTAAAAGTCATTTAATAACAATACTATATATTACTATTAAAAATATTCTATATTATTTCTATTTATTCATGTGCATTTTCTGCTGACTTTATCAAAATGTTTTATAATTGGATCCTCATAGGCAAGAATATCTGTTAAATCATTGTTTGTAACTACGAGATAATGAGTAACATCTTCCTTCTTTATCAAAGTAAATGATTCTGACTCAATCCATTTACTAAAATCCGAATCGGAAACTTTAAATATTACTCTACCAGTAAAAATCTCCTTATTGTAATTACTCAATATTTCAGAAACGGTTTTCCATCGATTTCCTTCATCAGTTGTTCTAAAACCTTCAATGACTCCTGGGAAATGAATAGTTACGACTGTTTGATTGCTTTCTAATCGTATTAAAAGACCTTTATTATCATAGTTAATTGCTTCTAATTCATAAGATTCTTTTGGTACTTGAACTGGATTCCATTCTTCTAATATTTTTGAGTCCATTTTTTCCTCCTATTTATCATATCTAATTTTAATTTTTGTTTTGTCAAAATTAATTATTTCCAAAGTTGGATAATTTAGCATTGCTGAACTTCCAGGTCTAACCATAATTTTTCTTCCATCGGATAATAGCCCAACATATCCAATACCATACGTTGTCTGTATTTCAACAATGTTGGTAATGCCTAAGTTTTTGAAGTCTTTTAAAGCAGTTGTAAAATCTCCACCTTTAATCCACTGTGTCGTTTTACCTCTCGTCTGCTCACCTGGAGAAGCTACCGACAAAATTTCATCAATCGGGCTTTTTAAATTTACACCTTTATATTTTTTAGATACATTATAATTTTCAGGACGTGGCCATGTTTTCCCACTCATTGAGTTATAGCTATATGAATTTGTTGAATTAACCTCATTCATCATAGCATCGCCCATTTGATTCAGGTTCATCTGAGCATTGTGGATTTGAGCTGTCTGTTCCGCAACTGCTGCAGCTGCCATTGCATCTGATTCTTTAATGAACTCAACCTTATCTTTATTTCGTTCATTGAACTTAGACAGATTTGAAGCCCAGGAATCTTTATTAAAATCAATAGCCCCAAATCCTTTGGTATCTCCTTGAAAATTCTTCTTGTTTCCAACAGCTTCTAGTCCAATTCTCAAAAAATGCAATGCTTCAGCTATCTCGTCAAATTCATTTCGATGACTGTATTCAAACTCTTGAAACTTTCGTAAAAGAATGACCTCTTTCTTGGCTGAATTTAAACTGAATTCATCAAAAAACTTTCCAATCCCTGGAATACCCGCTAATTGGTCGGCCATGTCTAACAGCCATTGTGCTTTATAAGAAGCCAGCTGTTGCATACGTATCTCCAAATCTTCTAACTGATCTGTATCTAGTTTAACAGATCCGCCTGTTACTTGTTGACGAAATTCAGTTGTGTAATCACTAAATTTATCTACAAGTAAAACAATCGTTGATTCAAATGTTTCAGTCAAAGGGCGATAGCCTATATCAAAGTGATTCTTTGCTGAACTCCAAGCTCCACCAGTTAATTTCTTTTCTTCTGAGAAGCCTTTAATAGCAAGATTAGATTGTTTAAAATTAAGTTCTATTTCTTGTCTACTTTCGTTAAGAAGTTGGTTGAATTTATAAAGTTCTTCAGTATCAATTTTCGTCATAAACGCGCCTCTTTTTCTAGCGCAGTCAGTTCTTTCTCAATCTGTTTGGCTTTCTTAGACTGTTCATCGAAGCTCGTTTCAAACGTTTCTTGATGAGATAACAATGTCCGATATCGCTTATAGTAGTCGTCCTCTGCTTCATCAAATTGAGAACTAAGGAAAGAACTGACATCGGAATTCCCACAAATTTCTTGTTCTTCTCTCATTAAATCACGTTCTCTTTCAAACAGACTTTTAAATTGTGAGATAAACGTCTCTAGTGTTTCTTTTTGTTGGCGCATTTTATAAACTGTATCATCGGCTCGCTCCAACTGTAGTTTTTTCTCGGTCAACAATATACGCCATTCTTTAGAGTTAGGCAATCGTCATCACCGCTTTCCCAATGGCATTTTTAAGAGCATCATCCTTTTCAATAAACGTTTGATTGATTTGTTTAATATGATCTGCATCCGTGTTTACAGACGTTTTTAAGTTACTCAACAATGTTGAAAATGTCTCAATGCATTCTTGACCTTGAACCATAGCTGCTCCATCTGAATAGTTTATTGTGGGTGCTGCTTTAGATGGGAATTTAGCCCCTTTAAGTGCTTTTTTTAATGCTGCTGCGTGTGCATCCGCTTGAACCGTATGTGTTTGAATAGCGTCCATTTAATTCCTCCTGACTGTATAGTTAAACCACAATCGTTAAATAAAGTGCAACCTAAATTACTAGTCAAAAAGGGCTGCATTGTTAATTTAAAATACCAGGTAAGCTAAAGTTAACTTTTCTATTTTTAAATCAATTTAGAAAGCATTTTATTTAGAAGTAGAACAATGAAATGAATTTAAAAAGGAGTGGATGTAAAGTGAATGTTAAAGAGGCGAACAAGTTATCTTCGGTGCGAGAAGTATGGATGAGATCTTAACAGCGTTAGAAGCAACTAAATAAATCAAATCTCTTATAAAATAAAGTCAGAATGCAAGTGCTAACTTTTATTTTATAAAGGGATTTTTTTGCATTGTATCATTAAGTTATCCACCTCGCTAAATTATAAAATGCAATGTAAGCGGAACCGTAATTATATACTAAAAAACTAGCATCTAGCACCTTTACAGCTACTCATACTACAATTAGGTGATGCTTCTGTTCCTGCCCAGCTACCCGCCGCCGAGCCTATAGTCAAAATAATAATTGTGCTCCAACTACGGCTAGCTACATTAGAATTACTATCAGTCGCAAATTTTTCATTCAAATCAAAATCTTTATTTTCCATCTTCTTCCCTTCCTGGTATTTCTTTTTAATTAAAGTTAATAATAATTTAAAATTTTATTTTTCTGTGGCGACGTTTACACTTTATATGATACTATTATATATATAATAAATCAACAGTTTTTTATAAGGAATAAATAGCGTGATTTATAATCAGGTTAGCCACTTGAATTGAAAAGGTAATGCTATAGCTAAATTTTATGTATTATTGAAGTTCTGACACAAATAAGAAAGGAGAAGGATAGCTATATTATTGTTCGTAATCAGTTTACAGTAGACTTACGAAAAAAACACTTTTCGCTTCAAGAACGAGTAATGATTTAAGTGACTCATCAAAAAGGTTGAACTAATCATTGAATAGTAGCAAACTTATGGCGAGTTTTACAAACCGTCAATAATGAACTTAAACGTAATACAACAACTCAGCAACGGAAAAAACAAAATCAGAAGATCTACCTTTATGAAACTACTCATTATTTTGCTGATATTGGTTAGGCTATCCATCAGTGAAATCAACAAAAGTGTTGACAACGAATCAAGTTTAATCAATGTGTTGTCTTTACTGATCAAAAGATACAAGAAAAGTGAGCATAGTCGCCAGAAACCACGATTATATATGTAGTCTGCCATGACTTATTTCTTGAGGTCAATAGTCCCTGTATTCGAATGACTTCAATTAGATTGATTAAAGAGTACTCACCAGCATCAGCTTGGATTTATGAACAAAAAATGCCGTGAAAAAAACCCAAAACAGTTCGCAAGCATTGGACGATGTCAAGAATATCCAAGGAAAATAGTTGTAGTAGATTAACTTCCAACAGTAGAACAATAGATAACATTAACACTTCAACGAGTAGCTAACTTGTCTTGTTATTTGGAAGGAGGAATAAAATGAAAACATTATATTTAGTAAAAAAAGCCATTAAATTAGTTTTAGAATAAGACAAAAACATGTACTTATTATTTTTATTTGTTCGTTTCTTAGCCTATTTTTACCTATTGCAAGTATGTTAAATACACAAAATATTATTAATTCTATTCAAAAAAGTATCACTTTCTTTAATCCTAAGTTACTTATTCCAATAATTATTTTTCCGATTCTGACGATACTTTCTCAGATTTTTCAAAGTCTATTGACTTATAATTCAGCTAGATTAAACGATACTTTAGACTATAAAATTAGTTTCCGAACTTTAAAAGTCATTACAAATGAAAAGCTAACTTCATTTGAAGATCCCAATTTCTATGATTTAATACAACGTGCAGAACAAAGTGGGGGAACTTATCCATTCTCTATCGCTACGGGAATAGTCGCATTACTTACTCAATCATTAGCATTAGTAAGTTACATTTTCATACTTATAAATTGGAAATGGTGGACTATTTTTGTTATTGTACTTTTCCCGTTATTAAGTAGTTTACAAATTATGAAAATAAGTAAAAATGAATTTGAATTATTTCAAAAACGAACAAATGTGGAGAGGCTTAGTTGGTACTATGCAAATTTATTGAATAAAGATGGAAATATTAAAGAGACGAAACTTTTTGGATTAGAGAAATATTTTTTAAATAAATTTAATGAGATTAGAGAGGCTTTTTTTATTGAAAATCAAAAACTAAATCTAAGGAGAGAGTCCTATACATTATCTATTAATTTTATTTCTATTATATGTACAGCTCTAGTTCTAACTATAATTTTTTATGAAGCTAGCATTGGATTAATTTTATTAGGATCTTTGATGACCTATATTAACTCTGTAACTAATGTAAAAACAACATTTAATTCTATAGTTTCTCTTATTTTTAAAATACATCAAGATAGCCTGTATATAGAAAACGTTACAATCTTGTTAGGTAGAGAGGGGGCTCAAGAAAAAAACACTGTGAAAAATAAAGTTAAAATTGACACAATTGACACAATTGAATTAATTAACTTATCCTTTAAATACCCTAGAACCAAGGAATATGCTTTAAAAAATATATATCTTAAAATTAATAAAGGGAATTCTTATTCTTTTGTCGGTGCGAATGGCTCTGGCAAAACAACATTAGTAAAAATTATAATGGGATTTTATATGGATGAATACGAAGGGACTATAAAAATTAATGATATTGATTTAAATAATATTGATCTTAATTCATTCCGAAAATGTATTTCGGCTGTGTTTCAAGATTTTACTAATTATCAGTTTTCTGTCTCGGATATAATTTCTATAACAGATAAATCAGAAATAGATATACCTAAAGTTATTAGGTCTTCAAAAAAAGCTGATGCTCATCAATTTATAAAAAAAATGCCAAAGCTTTATCAACAGCAAATTGGAAACTGGTTTCCCGGAGGTCTACAACTTTCAGGTGGAGAATGGCAAAAATTATCAATTGCCAAAGCTTTCTATAAAGAAGATGCATCACTACTTATTTTTGATGAACCAAGTAGTGCTTTAGATCCTATAACTGAATCAAATCTCTATATGAAATTTAATGAATTAACAAAAAAAATATTGGTATTTTTATCACTCATAGAATTCAAAATGTTACTTTTAATGGAATTATTGTTTCCTTGGAAGGTGGGAAAGTAGTTGAAGTTGGAAAACAATCTGAATTATTAAATAAAAAAGGTTTATTCTATAAACTTAAAACTGCTACAAATATTATTGAATAACTTATAAAGAATAGAGGAGAAATAGTATGAAAAAAATTATATATATAGTTAGCTTTTTAATTATATTCGCCACTGGCTGTGCCAGTGGCAATAATGAAAAAAAATCTATCAAAGTCGATTGGCCCTTATACGAGATTTCTTATGAAGATAGTACCGTTGGATATTTGCTTGGTACTTCTCATATTGGAAAACCATCAATGTATCCCTTCCCTGATAAACTAAAAGAAGCTATTGATCTCAGTGATATATTTTTTAGTGAAGTTAACTATAATCAAGCATATTCTGAATCTACATCTAATATACTAGAAACTTTTTCAACAAATGGACCTAGGTTAGATTCACAACTAACAGATGTACAGCAACAAGCATTAGAAAAAAAATTAAAAAATTATGACATAAATTCTTCTCTAATAGAAAATACAACAATTTTTGGATTGTATATTCAGATGCAAAATAAATATTTAGATTCTATTGACGTTTTAAACGGCGTAGATTATCAACTTAATAACTATTTAAATTCTAAAAAACAAAAAATTGAGAACGTCGGCTTTGAGACAGTTACAGAGCAATATGAATTGATTAAAACGGAGTTGTATACATTTCAATCAGCCAATACTGACTGGCCAGATAAATTTCCTGATTTAAGTCAAGCAAAACAGACAAATCAAAAAATGTTAACTGCTTATATTTCTGGTCAATTAGAAACAGCTATGATTGAGATTAACGATGATCCTATTTTTTCTTCTGAAAATTTCATTGTGGAAAGAACTCAAAAATGGATGCCTAAAATAGATGATGCATTAAAAAATAAGGAGAATATATTTATTGCTGTTGGCTCTGCACATCTGTATAAAACGCAAGGTATAATTGAGCTGTTAAAACAAAAAGGATATACTATTACTAAAATTAATTTTGATTAAATTTGAGTAATCAAGGAAACTAATCAAAGAAAAGTGCTGATTTGTTGAGAATAGGCGATGAAATCATCGAAATGACTGATTTCTGAGATGTAAGCCTCTAGAAATGAAGTTTTGTCTTATAAATGGGCAAACTGCCTCTTTTGGCTAGTTTATCCAGTAGTCACTTGAGGTACGCACACAAAATAAAGGCCCTCAAAATCTCAATTTGCGTGAGGGTTGGTCGCCTAGTATGGGAGTAACGTGTGCGAAGAAAATCATGAGCCGTATCAAAATTAAGGTGTCTGAACATTTGTATGGTTTCGTTGTACTTAGCTTGTGCCTCAAGGGGCACAGACTCTAAATGAATGGGATACTTTTCGAGATAGTCTTGGTGAAATTGCAACTGTTTTAACATAAAAAGACCTACAGAATCAGTAAGATGCAGATTGAGTACCTGTTCTTGCTGATTCTGTAGGCACGAATAAAAAGTCAAGTAAAAGTCCTTGGAAAAAAGAAAAGGCATAAATAAAAAATAGGTGGAGGGGCATTTGGAGTTTCCTAGATGTCTCAATTTATATAAGGAGGATTTAAAATGATTTCTACTAAAAAAATAGAACAAAAAGCAAAAATCGTAACGCTTTTAATTTTACTTGTATCAATCTTTACAATCACTAGCACAATTCTATTTAAATTTTCTGCTAGTGCATCACTCATAATTTATGGTCTTGTTTGCTTACTTATTTTAGGAATCTACTTATTGAATATTTATAAAAATAAAGGGAAATCCGAAAGATTAATTTACCTTTTTGCTTTCTTAATTATCTTCATATTTGCTTTAAATTCAATAAAAAATTTTACTAACTAAGAAAACACGTATATTGATTGTTATATATAGGTTAGGAGTATAAGTTTTCAACATACTAAAGGAGGTATTCACATGGAAGGATATATTTTAAAATCGATGGAACGAATTGATTTTCAATTAAGCTCACAGGTGTCGATGCTAGATGAAGCGATAGAAGCTGAAAAAATGATAGCACACGCTGAAAAATGGAATTCACAAATTCAATGGAAAATCGTTTCTTTGGAGGAGTTAAACAATTTATTATCCCAAAATTCAGCAAATGTGGCTGTTTTTCTCACAATTTATTCTTTGCCTTATAAAAATCATTTAAAAAAGACTTATCCAAATGTAATGATACTTGAAGATACGATTCTTAACACCTCAAAAGTTGAAAAATCAATCATAAAATATGAATATTTTACGATTGGAATGATTATTTCTACTCTCATTATTTTGATGTTTCTCTCCCTAATTTACTAAATTACTAGTCAAAAAGGGCTGCATTGTTAATTTAAAATACCAGATAAGTTAAAGTTAACTTTTCTATTTTTAAATCAATTTAGAAAGCATTTTATTTAGAAGTAGAACAATGAAATGAATTTAAAAAGGAGCGGATTTAAGGTGAATGTTAAAGAATTAGTTAATTCAGGAAATCCATATAATGATTTTGCACCTGAAGTAGCAAAAGCCCGAGATGAGGCAAGAGAGTTAACTCGAAATTACAATAATAAAGTGAATTTAGAAGGGCTTTATGATAAAGAAATTATTTCTAATTTAGTTGGAAGTCATGGTGAGAACTTCACAATTGAGTCGAATTTTCGTTGTGAATTTGGTTTCAATATTTCCTTTGGAGAGAATTTTTATGGAAATCATGATTTAATTATTTTAGATTGCAATCAAGTGACCATCGGGGATGATGTTTTATTTGGTCCGAGGGTAGGGTTGTATGCTGCTAATCACGCACAGGATCCAGTTGCTCGAGCTGCTGGGGACGTTTATTCAAAGCCGATTACAATTGGCGATAAAGTCTGGCTATGTGGCGATGTATCAGTGGCACCAGGAGTGACCATCGGCGAGAATAGTATTATTGGAACAGGTAGTGTCGTAGTCAAAGATATTCCGGCCAATGTTGTTGCAGCGGGAAATCCATGCAAAGTGATTAAGAGCATTTATGACTAAACAGAAAAAGAAGCAACGCGCAGAATTTTGCACATTGCTTCTTTTTTGAATTATGCTAAATCTTCACCATTTGTAGCAATAACTTTTTTATACCAATCAAATGAATCTTTCCGAGAACGATCCAATGTACCGTTGCCGTAGTCATCTTGATCCACATAGATAAAGCCGTAACGTTTTGACATTTCATTGGTACTCGCACTGATTAAATCAATACAGCCCCAAGGTGTGTAGCCCATTAAATCAACGCCGTCACGGATTGCTTCCGCCATTTGTGCAATATGTTGACGCAAGTAATCAATACGGTAAGAATCATGAATGCTACCATCTGCTTCAACAGTATCATAAGCACCTAAGCCATTTTCAACGATAAACAAAGGCACTTGATAACGATCATACATTTTATTTAGCGTGATCCGTAAGCCCTTAGGATCGATTTGCCAGCCCCAATCACTTGACTCTAGATAAGGGTTTTTTAAGCCACTCATAAAGTTGCCAACGATTTCTTGCTTAGCAGGATCGCCACTTTGAACCATTGACATATAGTAGCTAAATGATAGGAAATCGACTGTGTGAAGCAGTAATAATTCTTCATCCCCTGGTTCCATCTCAATCGTGATATTATTTTCTTCAAAGAAGCGGTCCATATAGCTTGGATAATATCCACGAACTTGAACATCTGTATAGAATAAGTTTGCATGATCTTCTTCAATTGCACGTTGAACATCATCGGGGTTACAAGTTTCAGCGTAAGATTCCATCCGAGCTAACATACAGCCAATCATTGAATCAGGAATAATCTCATGTCCAGCCTTAACTGCACGAGCGCTGGCAACAAATTGATGATGCGTTCCTTGATATGCGGCTTGTTTATGATTTTCATATGTCCCAGCTAAAATTCCTCCACCGATGTAAGGACTCATTCCCATTACATTGATTTCGTTGAACGTTAACCAATAGTTCACTTTATTCTTATAACGTTTAAAGACAGTCTCAGCATAATGAACAAAGAAATCGATAACTTTACGATTTGCCCAACCGCCATATTCCATTGCTAAATGTAACGGCATTTCATAGTGAGAAAGAGTCACTAACGGCTCAATTCCATATTTCAAACATTCATCAAAGACTTTATCATAAAAAGCTAAACCCGCTTCATTTGGCTCTGTCTCATCACCATTCGGGAAAATTCTAGGCCAAGAAATTGATAAACGGAAAGTCTTAAAGCCCATTTCAGCAAATAAAGCGATATCCTCTTCATAACGATGATAGAAATCAATTCCACGGCGTTTCGGGAAATTATCTCCTGATTTGCCAGCTAACGCAGCTTCGATTTGCTCTTTCGTGTATTCAGAAAGTAACTCTCCTGTCCGCTCTTCTTTTGGTGTAAATGTTACCATATCGAATGTTGATAATCCCTTTCCATCAACATCAAATGCCCCCTCAACTTGATTAGCAGCAGTCGCGCCACCCCATAAAAAATTTTCTGGAAATGCTTTTCTTTGATTCATGAATAAAATCTCCTCTCATCTACTAAAATCTATTTTTATCAATAAGAACTGCTGTCAAATACATGGCAACAGTTCAAAGCTATGTCTTATTTAAACCAAATCTTCATCCTTAAAGCCAGCGACATAAGTGAATACGAAGCCTAAAACAATCCCAACAATAGAAGCGACAACAGCGCCAATAAATCCAGAATTAATGCCATCTGGGCTAATATAACTTGGGAAAGCGAAAATTCCTAAACCACCCATAATATATCCAGTAGTATTGAAGAATCCTAGAATCCCACCACCAACAGCCGCCGCCGCACAACTTGCGTAGAATGGACGTTTTAGGGGCAACGTAACTCCATAAATTGCAGGTTCTGTTACTCCAAAAATCCCTGAGATAAAGGCTGGAATTGCTAAACTCTTAAGTTTCATGTTTTTAGTTTTGATCCAAACAGCTAAGACAGCTCCAATTTGTGCAAATGAAGCTGCTAATGTTAACGCTAAAATAGTATCTCCGCCATTGGCAATATTATTCATTGCGATTGGCACTAAACCCCAATGTAAGCCGAAGATAACAAATACTTGCCAGAAACCACCAAGTAAAATACCAGCAATAATTGGACTTAAATTATAGACGAATTGTGTTGCTGCTCCTAAAAGCATACCTGCCCAAGTAGCAAGAGGTCCAATTACTAAGAAAGTTAAAGGAACCATCACAAGTAACGTACAGAAAGGAACTAAGAAATTACGCACAACACTTGGAATAACTTTAGCAAAGAATCTTTCTACTTTCGCTGAAACAAAAATTGAACAGATAATTGGAATAACAGATGAAGCGTAGCTCATCATGATAACGGGAATTCCAAGGAAAGTAACTTTAACAGGTGAAGCTAGAACGGTACCTTCAAACAATGTATAAAGTGTTGGTACATCTGGTCCCATCAATGCACTAATAGATGGATAAATGAGTGCAAAACCAATGGTCATACCAATAAATGGATTTCCTTTGAACTTCTTGCTAGCCGTATATCCAAGGAAAACTGGAAGTGAATAGAATAACGCATCCCCAGTGGCTTGTAGAATGGTATAAGTTCCAGAAGTCATGTCTAACCAACCTAGTGCTACAAATAATGCCACAAAACCTTTAATCATCCCTGTTGCAGATAATACTCCTAATGTTGGAGTGAAAATTGCTGAAATCATATCAATAAATCGATCAAATAAACTCCCTTTTGGTGCGTTATCTGCATCAGAGGTGTCCATATTGCTATCTGTTGCAAATCCACCAACTTTAACTACCTCTGAAAAAACTTCTGGAACATGGGTGCCAATAACGACTTGATACTGTCCGCCGCTTTTCATGACCGTTACAACGCCGTCCATTTTTTTAATTTCTTCAGTTTTTGCAATGCTCTCGTCTTTTAATTTAAATCGCAAACGAGTGACACAATGGAAAATGCTAGAAACGTTCTCTTTTCCCCCAACTTTTTCAACGATATTTGTTGCCAAATCTGTATATTTAGCCATCTTTTATTCCTCCAATGTTATAAGGTGCCTCTATTTTGAACAAAAAAAACCTAAACTGATTTGAAGTATGTAGGAAGTCCTACAGTTCAAATCAGCTTAGGTTTTGCCCAGAATTGGTAACAATCCTATCTGATGTCCTTATAATACCAACTAAGCATTAATAGTGCAAGCGTTTTCTTTTAGGCGTTTTAAAAATAATGAATAAGTTAAAATAATATTTCATCATTTGAAATATTAAATCCCTTGAGGAATAAGGATTTCAATAGTTAATTTTGATGAAGATACTTTATTTTAAGTTTGGTTAAATCTTCAGAAAAGCACTAAAAAACTGAACAGGAATTTACTTCCTAATTCAGTCGTTTAAAGTTATTCAGCAAGCGGAACTAACGGTGTCGCCCAATTGTGGATTGGTTGGCGTTGCGCTGTTTTGATAGGCTGCTCCAAATCACGATAACCAAGACGATAATTAGTCATTAATTCATAGTTTAGTGGAAAACCAAGTTCATTGGTTAAAATTGGATCCAAAATAAAGGGACTTGTTGCCCAAAATCCGACTAAATCTTCTTCCCATGCTACTAATGAAAAGTTCTGTATTAAAGCAGCAGTAGCCTCAATGGCATCATAGTTTTTTCGTTGATCATCAGGAAAAACTTCATGAGCAAATAAAATTGTTGCCGGTGAATTTAAAATTAACCGGGTCATCTTCGTCGTCATTCGTTCACGGGATTGTGCATCCTTGATAATCTGATTTCGTTCATAGCTAGCAATAATTCGTTGATAGAGCCATTGTTTTTCAGTATCAGTTGTGACAATCTTAGCCAACCAAGGTTCAGTTTTTCCGTGGAAAGGGGCATAGCTAGCTTTTTCTAATAAATTATAAATAAGTTCAACTGGAATTTCCGTAGTTAAACTGGTTTTTGAGGTTCTTCTAGTTACAATTGTTTCAGAAATGGATGCTTTCACTTGGAACAACTCCTTTTATTTAGAACTTTAACAAATGAGAATCATTCTCATTTGTTAAAAACTATCTTAACTGAAATAAGTAAAAAGTGCAACTAAAAGGAAATACGTATGCCTATAGTATAAAAAACTCTAAGCATTTCTACTTAGAGTTTTCTTTTTCAATTGTTTTCATCTTTTAAAGAGTCGATAATCGGTGTTTTTCTGATAGAGCGTGTTGCCAGAAAACTGATGATTAAGAGTAGTAAAAGAAAGACGATTCCACAGAAGAACATTGCTGTAAGTGGCAAGTAGAAGGTAAATGTAAAGATTGAGCCTATACCTCTAAAGAATAAGAAAATGAACCCAATACCTAATAAATTGCCTAGAAGCAAAGATTTAATGCCTAAAGAAAGATTTTCATAAATTAACATTTTGGTAAAGGCTTTTGGTGTCATTCCAACTGATTTTAGAATGGCAAATTCTCTTTTTCGTAGCGCAATACTTGTAGATGTAGTATTGATAATGTTCGTGAAACCAACGAGACTAATCAATGTAATAAAACCATAACCAAAAATCATAAAGACCATATTTGTATCTTTTGTATCTTGGGCAGTTTTAATATTATTGCTAATAGTAAATGAAGGTTCTGCTTTAAAAGCATTGTTTAATTGCTTAGCAACCACTTCATCTTTAGTAGGCAATACATTTAATTGAGCATCCAAAGAAAAATCACTTGTTTTTTCCAGTTTTAGGTCAGATATAATTTTTTTGAAATTTGTTTTATTTGTTATGAAGATTGGTTCATTTCTACTGAATAAAAAATTATCTTTTGGTAATTTATTGAGTTCAGCAATAACTTCAATTGAACTTTTAGGCTTACTTTCTTCAGTATTATTCGAGTCAGACTCAGTATCGGAACTATTCGTTACAGCGAACTTTTGCTGAACCAAACTACCTGCTTTAAAAATAGTTCCTTCTTTTATTTGTCCTTGACTTTCATTTATTGTTTTACTAGGAAGATTGAGAAGTAGTACTGGAACTGCACCATTTATAGGTGTATCTATCTGTGAAACTGCAACAGAATCTAATAAGCTTTGGTAACTTTTGTCATCAATATAAGATAGCTTCAAGTAAAAATCTTGACTTTCATGAAACAATTCTGTTCCAAAAGGGGATAAATGATCTTTTGGTAAAGGCATTTTAAGGGTCGTACTTGCCTGAAGACTATAATCCACTACAGAAGAATTGTTTTTTAATTCTGTATCCAACGTACTGAAAAATCTATCAATTGTTGCCGGAATATTGACTCTGGCAGAAACCGTTAAATCACGAGAGGGGGTATCTCCATTATATAAACTTTCAGACTTAAATAGATAATCGACAAATCCAGAAAAAGCGACAAATAATGTAATGCTAATGGTTAAAGATAGCAAGCTAGCTAAATAGCGTTTACGATTCCGTTTTTGATTTTTAGTAGCTAAAACTCCCTCAAATTTAAATAGTTCTGTAATCAGTGGAGAAACTTTTAACTTTTTGGGATTTAAACGAATCGTTTGGACTTGTAAAATATTTTGCAAAGGACTAACTTTTCCGGCTTGTTTTGCTGGAATTAAAGCTGAAATAAATAAAATAATGCATAAAATAGCTACGGCAATGAGTAAAGTAGCAAAATTAATAACAAAGCTTAATTTAATGCCTCCGCTAGCTAAAAGCTTTCCCGTAAATTGAAAGGTAATAAATATTCCTGCAAGACCAGATAAAATCCCTAAAGGAATGGAAAGTATTCCGATAATAAAACTTTCAAAATAAACACTGTCTTTTAGCTGTTTGGGTGTTGCTCCAACACTTGCTAAAATACCAAACTGTCGTTGGCGTTCACTAACCGAAATACTAAAACTTGTATAGATAACACTAATTGAACCAATCGCAATTAAGCCAATAATTAAACTGACAACAGAAACCATAAAGGTATAGAAGCTTTCTTTTTTAGATAAACCTAAGAAAGAGAGAACTGACTTATTATAAGATAGTACAGTGCCTTCAGAATCGAGTCCTTTTTGAAGTTTTTCGGTGAATTGGTAGAAATCTTTGGTATCTTTGACTTTAATATAAAAGGATAAAGGTTTACTGGGAGACAATTTTTTCTCCGGAATAACAGTTAAATATTGATCATATTCTTGATTATCATAGTTTGTTGGATAAAGAGTTCCAACAACTTTAAACGTTCTTTTTTTAGGGCTTTTCAGAGCTTTATCCCAGTTAGACAAGTCTTCTCTGGCAACTGAACCGATGGCTAAAGTAATCTCTGAACCAACAGGATATGTTTGATAATTGACGTTGGAAGCTGTTGAAATAACTAGCTCATTTTCATTTTTAGGCAACCGTCCCTGTTGAATAGTTCCAAGTGTATTTGGTTTTTTTTGAATGGCTTCAGGGGTGAATTGTTGAATTTGAATAAAAGGTTTAGCGTAATCATCTTTTACTTCGTTTTTAGCAAAATCTCCGGCTTGAGTAACAAAGTAACTTTCGACATTGTTATTTTGGGTAATCCGCTCCATTTTATCCTGAGGTACATTTTCAATTAATAGATGCCAATCTCCATCACTTCTTAATGTTGAGCGATACATCGTATCTTGGAAGCTAGACATCATAGTTAAAACGCCGGTTACCATAGCTGTTGAAAGAATAACCGCAATAATTGTAATCAAGGTTCTTCTTTTATTCTTAGTAAGTTGTTTAATAGTTAATTTTTGAATGATACTCATTGGCGCAACACCTCATCTTTAGTGATCTTGCCATCCTCGATTGTAATAATTCGATCGGCTTTTAAGGCGATTTCTGGGTCATGAGTAATCATAATTAATGTTTGCTTGTATTTTTCATTAGAAATTTTTAGCAAGTCTAATATTTCTTTGGAATTGTGACTATCTAAGTTCCCAGTAGGTTCATCAGCTAAGACAATTGCGGGTTGATTAATTAAAGCCCGTCCAATGGAAACACGTTGTTGCTGCCCACCAGATAGTTGATTTGGTAAATTTAATTGACGGTTCTCGAGACCAAGCGTTTGTAAGAGACTCTCTAATTTTAGTGAATCAATCTTAGCGTTATCTAGAGAAAGGGGTAAGGTAATATTCTCAACTACATTTAAAATTGGCAATAAGTTATAGAACTGATAAATCAATCCAACTTGGCGTCGTCTAAAAATAGCTAACTTTGTTTCATTTAGTTGATAAATAGAACTATTGTTAATTGTAACTTCTCCTTCAGTTGGTCGATCAACTCCCCCTAAAATATGTAGGAGAGTTGATTTTCCTGAACCAGAAGGACCAATAATCGCAACAAATTCCCCTTTTTTCACTGAAAAACTAACATCGTCTAATGCTTTTACTTGATTTTCTCCAACACCATATATTTTGGAAACATTTTTTACAGTTAAGATATCCATATATGTCACTCCTTTTATTTGCTTGATTATTTACAGTATAACGAGCCAGAGTGACAACTTAGTGACAAAGGACAAATTAAATAATTCCTTTGTAGAGTTTTACTTCAAATTTAGCTCCTTGGATCTTATTATTCTGGACTTCAATCGTTCCATGATGTTTTTCAATAATTGTATGAGCCATTGCTAAACCAATTCCAACACTATCAGACAAAGCATTACTTCCCTTGTAGAAGCGTTTAAATAAATAAGGCAAATCTGTTGGCGCAATACCTGTTCCTTCATCTTGAATAATCAAAGAAGTAAAAAGTGGATTTGTCGTTGTTTGAATCTGAATGGTTCCTGCAATGGGTGAGTATTGGACTGCATTTTTAATTAAATTCAAACTCGCCTCTTTTAAATATTTATAATCGCCAACAATGACTAAATCCTCTGCCAAATCCAAATGAATAATCAAACGTTTATGCTGAATTAAAACATCTAAATGTGTGAGGCAGTCTTGAATTAACTCAGTCAGCTGAATTGGTTTAGACTGTAGTTTAAGAGTCCCCGCATCAAATTTAGTTAATGTTAATAAACTAGTGATTAGAGATTGAATTCGATCTAACTGAGGAATGAATTGTTTAGAAATTTCCTCTTGTTGTTGTAATGTTAAAGGACCATCAAGTAAATCCGTTAAAATATACAAGGAAGTCAATGGTGTTTTTAATTGGTGGGAAATATCCGCAATGCCGTTTGCTAATTCTTTTTTTGCATCGGTGGCTAGTTCTTTTTCAGCAGATAAATCTTCTGTAAAGGAATAAAGCTGGTCCTTAATTTCACTAAGAGCCCCTTCGCTAATCGCCAACATATCGTAGGTTTGTGTTCCCTTGGCGCTTTGTTGAATATAGAGCTGTAAATCATTTAGTTGCTGATAGAATTTTGTTAAAGCCAATGTAAAGAAAATAAGTCCGCCTAGCCATAAAAGACTGATTAGACTCCATCCAGTTAGTAAGTCGACGTGATAATTTTTAGTAATTAATGGATAGTTTGCAGTAAGCCCTAAGTCGATTAATTTTGTTCGGCCTGCTTTAGCAGTGGCTTCATCAATTTTGCCAGAAGTATAATAATGAAAAAGGGCATTATCTTTTGTACTATCTGGATCTAAATCCAATAAACCAAGTTGGTCAGCAATAAACTGCTCCGCTCCATTGCGTTCACGGATATAACTATAGTGTTGAAAGAGAGTAAAGCCAATTAAGCAAATAAATCCAAAAAGTAAATAGCTCCAAAACCACCTTTTCACAAATGGATTTTGAAAAATCGAACGAAGTCTTTTTATCATATCGTGTGTTCTCCCTTGCTATCAAAAAAATAACCTAAACCACGAATTGTTTTTAAACGTTGCGGTTGTTGGGGCTTATTTTCAATTTTCTGACGTAATCGTTTCATCGTAACAGTAAGTGTGTTGTCATTAACAAAATTACCAGAATGATCCCAAATACTAGCCAAAATTTGTTCTCTAGTTAAGGTGCGATTTGGATGTTCCATTAAGTATTGAAGCAAACGATATTCCAGTGGTGATAGGTTAATCTCTTGAGTATAGCGCTTCACAATTGGTTGAGTTAGTGAAAGCTCTAGCTCTCCAATAATAATTGAAGGTTGAATGAGAGGCTGAGTTTCTGTAGCAAGGACATTCTTAATCCGGACTAAAAGCTCTCTTAAACGAAAAGGTTTAGTAATGTAATCTTCTCCTAGTTCCAATCCAGCAACTAGTCGTTCTTCTTCATCTACCGCAGTTAGAAAAATTAACTTACTAACAGGATAATTCTTCTTAATAGTTGTACCTAAGTCAAAACCGTCACCATCAGGCAAACCTAAATCTAATAAAATTAAAGAAAAATTATGCTGGTTTAATAGTAAATTAGCTTGTTGAATAGAGCTAGCAATTGTAACAACATAGCCAGCTTGTGTTAGAGCTAAAGCCAAACTATCGGCAATTAATTTTTCATCTTCAACAATTAATAAATTCATCTCTTCACTTCCTTTAAGCAAGTATGTAACCGTA
Source organism: Carnobacterium gallinarum DSM 4847 (assembly GCF_000744375.1). NCBI lineage: Bacteria > Bacillati > Bacillota > Bacilli > Lactobacillales > Carnobacteriaceae > Carnobacterium > Carnobacterium gallinarum. The sequence goes on from NZ_JQLU01000005.1 coordinate 1,572,015, forward strand.
TCATATCATGTTTTTTAATCAAATGTCGTAAGTATTTAGCTAGAAGATTTGCGTTTGTTATTGGCGAATATGTTAGCTACTTTTGTCATAGTAGTGATGGAAACTAATAGTCAAGAAGTTCAGATTAGTGTGGAAAATTTCAATGAACTGTTGAAAATTCAGTCTTTATCAGGCAGAAAAAAACAGTTAGTTTTATTGTATCAACAAATTTGTATAGAATTTAATCAAAAAAGAAAAGCAATAATCATGAGTTGAAAAATAAATTAGGTGATTATTTGCAGCGACATTTTTGAGATAATCAACTAATTTTAAATAGAGTTGAGGAGAAAGTTAATTTAAATCCTAGTTATTTATCTGCTTTTTTTAAGAACAATTAGGAGTTAATTTTGTTAGTTATATGACGTATTTATGTATTAATGAAGCAAAAAAGCTGTTGAAAAAAACAGAGTTAATGGTTTCAGATATTTCGGAACTAGGTATACTTTTTAACTAACTAGCCACTACTCTGTATAGTCAGAGTAGTGGCTAGTTAGATTTTTTATATTATTTTTTGAAATTTAAAATCCAAACAGGTAGCCAAATTATTGAAAAGGAAATAATACACATCAATAATCCGAATTTTAAGTCGGAAGGCAGTATTATTAAGATAATTAAACCGAGGAGACTAAAAAATAAGCGCTTAATCCATTTAGATTTATTTCCAACATGTAACCACGGCACCAATAATTCCACCACCTCCTACTACTATAATACCAGCTAAACATCCCGCGCAAATTGGAGCGGCTAGTACACAAGGAGCTCCGCATAATTTTAGGATCACTGCAATAACTCCGCCAGATGCTCCAACAATTGCTCCAAAGCAAGCAACATCCAAACCGCGTTGTTGACTTAATTGTTGAAGTTCTTTAATAGAGTTTTTTGTTTCCTCATTTGAAATGTATTTGATAGTTAAGTCTTCATTTCGAGCCTGTTGTCCATCTACAAATTGATTAATCCAAAATGTATGATTTTTAGATTCTGTAAGTTGTTGTTCAGAATAATTAACAATTTCCTCGTTTTCAAATGCAATTGTTATATTGCTTAAAATATTAAAATCAGAGCTATTTTTGAAAGGGATAGTTAATAGCATAAAGCCATCATATTCTGTCAACTTACTGGCATCAAAATCTAAATTATCTTTTGATGTTTTTAAATCAATATTTTGAGTGGAGATTTCTTTTTTAGTTAAATCAAGATACTTAGAGAAAAGACTTTGATTTGTATCAAAATTAATTTCTTTAATCATTTTTGCCATATTTATTGGGTTATTAGAATTGATAGTAGCAGCGTTGCTCAGTATAGGCATAGAAATAAAACTTAAAATGATACCAAAAATTAAAGATAGATTGATTATTTTTTTCATTAGATTGTCTCCTTAAAATAATTAATAATTTTTTTATAGTCATTGATTTCTTCACTAGAAAATTGTTTTTTTATTTTGCCATTTTCAAGCTCAATAATTGTAGGAACAAATGTGATTCCGACTTCATCAGTAAATTTTTCAAAATTTGAATCTTTTCTAGCCAAGTCAGTGTCATAATAATAAATAGCTCCATATTTTTTTGCATTTTTCAAAACTTCATTAGTTTTTGATATAAGGTTAAGACATTCAGGACATGTTTTTCTACCAATATAAATAAAACTTTTTTCATTCTTTTTTGTTAATGAATTAAATTCTTCGGTATTAATTTTTGTTAAGTTCATGGTTTTTAAAGCATAATTAACGTTTGGCTTATTGGTTGTTATAAAAACACCTAAAACAATAACTAATAAAATAAATGAAAATAACAAAATACGGACCATTTTACTTTTCATAAATCCAGCATAAAATAATTGGTTCAATATGAATCATATATACCTTCTCCTCCTTTCTTTTTATGAAGTACACTGAAATATTACTACACTTTTATTTATATATTAGTTATGATACCATATATGATATCTAATGGTCATATGTTTCATATTAGCAAAAGGAGATGTTATTATAAATGGATATTGGAAATACTTTAAAAAGAATAAGAGAAGCAAAAAATTTTACACAAAAAGAAATATCGGAAGGAATATTGTCACTAAGTTTCTATAATAAGATAGAAAACGGGAAAAATTCTTTAACTGTGCAATTATTTTTTGAAATTTTGAATAGATTAAATGTAGATTTCGATGAATTTTTTTTCATTCATAATAATTATACAAAAAATATCTATGATAACTATTGGTATAAAATATATGATTTTTATTACTTATCAGATTCAATCGGTTTAGAAAAATTAATCGAGTCTCTTGCTTTAGACTATCAAAATACAAAAAATATAACATTGAATCATTTATTGCATCTTGCTCATATAGTAAATTGTAGAATTAAAAATATTTTACCAGATGAAAAAGTCATTGAAGAAATTTGCACATATTTACTATCTATAGAGAGTTGGACTAAATATGAAATAAGATTATTTATCTCAATTATGGATGTATTTGACTTTGAGCTACTTCTTATTTTATCTAGAAAAATATTAAGTAGATTACGAAATTATTCAAAGAACCAAGAGTATGCTCATTTTATGAATGATGCTTTAATTAACTTAATAATTATTTGTTTAGAATCAGGGAAAATAAATGATAGTTTGTATTTTTTAAATTTACTAAAATCTCAAAGATTAGATGGGAAACATTTATATGAAAAAAATATAGTGAATTTTCTAGAAGGAATTTATTTATTAAGTTTAGGAGATAAAAAAGGTGAAGAAAAAGCAAATAAAACGATTGAAATATTTGAATATCTAGAAATGAAAGACCATGCAAAAAAATATAAAATCTTTTTAGATAAAATGAAGAATGAAAGAGTACAAAATTAGTTGTTCATAAAATTCGGATTATGTTATATTTTGAGGAAGAAAAGTTGAGAGCGTTTGCGTTACAAAAAATAAATGAACGAGGTGAATTTAAATGAAAGTTATTTTAGGTGCAGGAGCAACTTATTATGAAGGGTGGCACGCAACTCAAGAGGCGGAGCTGAATTTAGTTAATCCAGATGATTGGGAGAAGCAATTCTCATTCGCTTCGCTAGATGCATTATTGGCAGAACATGTTTGGGAACATTTAACTTTGACTGAAGGAGAGCAGGCAGCTAAACTTTGTTACAATTATTTGAAGCCAGGGGGATATCTTCGTGTGGCAGTACCAGATACTAATTTTCGGAATCAAGCTTATCAGGACTTAGTTCAAGTTGGTGGTCCGGGACCAATTGATCATCAGGCATACAGTCATAAGGTAGTTTATGATTATCAGACACTGCGAGAAGTATTTGAAAAAGCTGGATTTGAAGTAGAATTGCTTGAATATTGCAATAAAATTGGTGATTTTCACTATCATTATTGGAATCCTGCAGATGGTAAGATTGTCCGTTTACTACGCTATGATACACGAAATAGCCAAACAGGGTTGGGAATGATTTCGATTATAATTGACGTACATAAACCATTTATTTTAAAAGAAAAAGGTACAGACAAGGCTTTTTAAATGTAGTATAGTACAGATAGATGCTACGGCGAATAAAGTAGAAGGTGAACAGGTGTGAAGAAACGAACACGAAAAGAAGAAATGCAGCTAACTAGAGAAACTATTTTAAAAGAAGCGCGTATTTTATTTATGCAAAAGGGCTATAAGTCAACTTCAACGAGAGAAATTGCGCAAAAAAGTAACATTACCCAGCCAGCCTTATATCATCATTTTAAAGATAAGGAAAGTCTTTATATCGAAGTGGTCCGGGAACTAACAACTAATGTAAACAAAGCCTTAGAAACTGTTTTTAAGCAAAAAATGGCACCAAATGAAAAATTAACAGCAATGATTGTAACTTTAATGAACTATCATCCAACGAATATTATGTTGATGATTCACGATATCTTAAATGAAATGCAACCAGAAAATCAGTATTTACTGTTTCAATTGAGCCAAAATACGTATTCACGCCCATTTAGTGAATTTTTTGATGAAATGAAAGAGCAGAATTTATTGAGAGAAGATGTCTCTTCTAAAGCAGCAGCTAAATTTGTAGTATCTAGTATTAGTCCGTTATTTAATGGTAATCAAAAATTTGGTCCATCAGTTCCAATTGAAGAACAGGTGAGTGAATTAACTGATTTTATGTTATATGGTATTTTTAAAAAATAGGTGTAAAAATAATCATTTCTTCCCAATTGTTAAATAGTTGGGGAAATGGTTATTTTTTTTTTAATAATTAGAAATATAAATTAAATTTAAATAAAAAATCCTTATATATAGGGTTTTAAAAAACGTAACAATAGTGTTTTATTTTTATTAACATTTGTTGTTTTTTGTTTTCACTCTTCTGAAAGTAAAATAAAAAACAATATGCAAATCCGTTTATTATTTATTTGTTCAAATAAAAAAATTTTTATTTTAAAAGTATGTGATTATGTTAGAGTATAGTGTATAATAAAATAGTTAATTATGAACATTTTATTACAAGTGTTTGTAATTAGAAATAAATAAAAGAGAGAAGGAATTTAAATGGTACAAATTAAATTAACGCCAGATGAGTTAGAACAATCCGCAACAAAATACACAGAAGGTGCGGGTAATGTTCGTGAAATCTTACAACGTTTAAACCAAGAACAAGAGACTATCTCATCAAACTGGGAAGGTACAGCCTTTACACGTTTTGAAGAGCAATTTATTGAACTATCAGGAAAAGTAAATGAGTTTGCTGATTTATTAGATCAAATTAATAGACAACTGGTTGAAGTTGCTGGAGCAGTTAGAGATACAGATGCTGAGATTGCTAGCAAGCTTGGTTTCCAAGGCTAAGTATTAAATTAGAATTTTAAAGAGACGGAGGAGTTGAGGCTCCTTCGTCTGTTTTTGATGAATGAAGTGACTTTAAGAAGCAAATCCAATGATAAATGGATAGAGAAGTTACAAGATTCACTGTATGGCATCTATTTATGATTAGAGATTGCTTAGATATAAGTCAAAATTAGTTTATATTATTAGGCTAAACATTCAGTTTTTGAAGGATTAGGAGATAAAAAAATGAAGAAAAAATTAGTAATTGGCGTTATTTTTTTAGGTTTAGTAGGAATTCTTGGTTTTTCATTAACTTATATGGGGTTATTCACCAGTTCAAAAGCAGACGTGGAACAAGAAGAACAGGTTGCTAAAATGCGAATTGCCCTAGTAAATGAAGATTTGGGAACAGAATATGGAGGCATTCCTTTTTCATTAGGAGAAAATTATGTAAAAAAAATCGAGAAGGATATGAATCAGAATTGGTATGTGGTTAGCCGTAGTATTGCTGAAAGTGGGCTGGCAAATGATACGTATAATTTGATGATTGTTGTACCTAGCGATTTTTCAGCAAATACATTTAGTTTAGATGAAGTGATTCCTGAAAAAGCTGAAGTTAGCTATAAAATTAATGCAAATGGCAATAAAGATGTTGAAAATGAAGCAGTAAAAGTTGCTAAAAATACGATTGCAGAACTGAATAAAGATTTAATTGATGTGTATATTTCATCCATTTTAGAAAATCTGTATACGGCACAAAAAAATGTCGGCACGGTAATTGGCAACCAAGTTGAAAAAATTAATATTTATGGTGATCAAGTTTATGAGCCATTAGAAGGCTATACGAATCAATTCTCTTCTATTAAAGCAATTGGCGAGCAATCTAAAACAGGAATTGAACAACATAAATCAGTTTTAAAAAATTACCTAGAGTCGGTTGTTTCTTATGGCACGAATCAAAGTGAGTTTGATAAAAGTTTACAAGTACTTATTAGTGAGCAAGAAAAAAATAAATTGGATTATACTAATTTTACTACTGGATTAACAGACTACGGTCTAATGCTAGGCAATGAAGAAACGCAAGCTTTATACGAACGCCTTGTAGAGCAGAATAAATTAATTGGTAACGAATTTACTTCAGCAGATATGACCTTGCTTAATCAGATTAGAGGAACAGAAGAGTACATTGCAGATGTCAAAGCAACTATCTTGCAACAAAAAGAAGCGATTGAAAATCAATTTGAAGATGATAAAAAAGTATTAACGCAAAGTGTCACTGAAAAATTAAGTAATGAATACAATTTGAATCGTGGGAAGCTAAGTATTGCCCAATTGTTAGCTCCAGAGGGCAAAGATTTAAATGCTAACTTAGCAGTTAGTCAAGCTCATGAATTAGAGCGGATCAATAATTTAGCCAATAAAATTTCACAATTGGTTTATTGGAATGAGCGCAGTTTAGCGGATAGCCCCTACCCAGATGGTGCTAGTAAAGGTGAGATGACAGCTTTGTTAAGTCAGATTAAAAACTATCTTTCTGTCACAAGTACGAATGACAATCTTTCAAGATTGGTGACAGCAGATGAAGCAGCTGCAGGGAATTTACAAAATCCTCCCCATGCTACGCCTGCTGAAAATCCAGATAAAATTGCCAACTATAAAGATTTGAATTCGATAAAAGTTGATCTAGTAGAAACAGAAGATCGAGCGAACTATAGCCAACTAATTTATGACACTACAGGTGGAGTTAAGGATTATTCGGTTTTGACGAATTTAAACCTGAATGTTGTAGTTCCTTCAGAAGTTAAAGTGACCTCAGCGGCAATAAAAGTAGCGGATGGCGAACGACAGTTATCCTCTAGAGAGCTTAGAGATTTATTGACGCCTACACGAACATTGGAGTTAAGCGGTTTAACACTAGGTTCTAATTTTTATCTACATTTAGAGTATCAATTTAATCGAGCAGGGGCGAGTGATCCTGATTTTGATTTAATTGATTTAGTCGATAAAGCGATTCAGTTAACGATTACACCCGTGTATGGACTTTCAATTACTCCGCCGATTATTGATCCGCCTCCAAGTGTAGATAATCCGGTAATTACACCGCCACCGCCAATCTGGATACCAGATACACCCTTAAATAATAGCCAAACAATCGGATTTCCAACGAATAACTTTGATAAAACAGACTATTTAGTGAAACTTAGGGCTTATGATGATTTGCGTTATGCTAATGGCGTTTGGACTGGAAAGTACATTCAAGACTATCAAACAGTTCTTGATGAATTGGCGTTATTGTTTGGTCCGTTGAATAGTGAAACAGGGAATTTAGATAATTTAGATAAGCCTCGTCAAGCATCAAAATTTTATAATGAATTAATTAATGATACTGAGAATTTTAATGTTTTTGATTTGCTCGTTAAATTAATGCTGATTGAACCAACGGCAATTTACAATGACTATTTAGCTAGTTTTACCAACTATGAGGTTCAAGCGGACGAGATGGAGTTAAAGGTAGCGGGATTAAATGACAAAATTGTTGAGACAACGGAAACAGCGAAACAGCTAAATCAAGAGGTGGACAATCAGCTTGATAATTTACGGGATTGGCAGAAAAAGATTAGCGAGCTAGAACGAGAAGGGACGATGACGGATGCTTTAACCGAGGGTGAGCATCAGGGGACAAAACAAATTGATGCCGGATTAAAGGGGTTATTAGTTTATAGCGAAGGTCTTAAAACTAATTCAGAATCAAATATTGAAGATTTAAAAACAGTTAATTCAGTTTTTGATACCTTTAATCAAGATGCCTTAGCTATTCAAAATAGTGGGCTAGCAGTGACTGAAAATACGAAAAGCTTAATGAATCAATTCCAAGGTCAGGTAAAAGAAACCGAAGATTTTTCTAAGACTTTTAATGAAGTATTGAAGAATGGACAACAAAATGGAGTGATTAATAATCAGCTCGTTGATTTTTTAGCTTCACCAGTTAAGGAAAAAGACAATGGTCGGATTTCTAGTGGGGATGCATATTATCCTTATTTAATTATTATTGCGTTATTTATTACAGCGGTCTTTACAGCCTATGTGTTAGATTTGAAAGTTTGGCAAGTGCGTCAACTGAATAGTTTCCAAGTTGAAGAGAACTTGCTTATTCGCAATTTACCTTTAGTGCTTTTTGGCTTAATTGCAGCGATTGCTGAAGGTGGGATGATTGCCTTTATCAGCTTTAGGATGCAGCAGCTGAACACAGATATCCAGTTAAATTGGATACTGATAGTAGTCTTGATTCAGATTGTCTTTGTCTTCATGGCGACATATTTACAGCGACAATTTAAAATGTTGGGGATGTTTATTAATCTGTTCTTATTTGCTTCGTATTTATTATTAACAGAAGCTGTAGGAAAAGCACTGGATAGTGAAACGATTTTTTATCGCATTCGGGATTTTTCACCATTGAATACGGCAGAAACGATCTTAAGCAATAGTGCCAATCAGATTCCTAATCCGACTTCTGTTTTAGTGAATTTTCTTATCTTAATTCCGATTGTGATTGTCTTAAATCTTGTTGTCTGGTTTCCCAAAGAGAAAGAAAAAAGCCAGCCACAACCACAGGAAGTAGAGGTGGAAGTATGAGAAAAAGACTCATCCGTTTCAGTTTGATGGTAGTGATGGGAAGTTGTTTTTTTGGAGTAAGTGTTTTAGCAGATACCAAGCTTGCTCCAAATGAGCTTCAAATTAAAGCAGATCGAATTGAGCAAAACAATAGTGTCAAACAAAACACAGAAACAACTGCGACAGATAGTTTATTTAATGAAGAACAGATGGAATTGTATCAAGGTATTAAAGCAAGAGCGGAGCAGCAATTTAAAGTTGAAGGAACGACCTTATTTTTAAATCCAGCTGAAAAGGTAAATCTCTATTCGGCGTCAGACTTATTTAGTGAAAAAGAAGCAGCCACTTTGCCCATAACGCAAGGTGGTATCGCTTCTCAAGTTAAGATACAAGCAACCGGGGCAAATACACAAGCTCTGATGTTTTTAACGATAGCTGGCTTAATGATCTTAATTATAGGGGCAGTGGTTTCAATATCAAATTACCGTAAAGGAGTTTAACTATGGAGCAAAAGTATCATATCAATGTAACTGTAAATTATCAGCAACAACCAGATAAACAAATGGATTTAAGAGTTTCAACGCATCAAACCGTAAAAAATTTTATTATTGAATTGGATCAGACGTTACACATCCAACGAGAAGACATGCAATTATATCAGTTGAAAGTTGTAAATAAAGGAATATTATTATCGGACAATCAAAAAATTCATCGCTATCCAGTAACAACAGGCGACCATATTATTATTTATTAGGAGACGGGGAATGAACGTGAAAGAGATTAAAGTAATGAAGTTTGAAGACCATAACTATTCTATGAATAAGCAAGAAGATGAATGGATTTTACATTTAAAAAAATCAGATGCGCACTTACGCAATGAACAAGAAATTAATTTACTCTTAGAAGAAAAGAAAGAATTTCTACCGGTAACGATTCAAAATAAAGAAGATGCTTTTATTTTCCACTTCCAGCCTATGGCACATGGAATCTCTTTTGAGGAAATTTTGACAAAATCTCGCGCTGAAAAAATTCGGACTGCGTTGAATTTAGCTGTTTTTGAAAAATACGTTGATGGTTATTATACCTTCTTTTTAGATCCAGATAATTTGCAATTTGATTTGAATCTAGTGCCTTATTTGGCTTATCGCGGGTTGAAAAGTGGGGTTCCACCAACTGAAGTGACAGCTGAAAAATTCCTGCGTCAATACAAATCCATTGTGATTGCTTTATTCTCTAAAAAACAAACATTCAGTAGTTTATATGGTGGCAACCTAGAACGTGCCAAAGAAACAGGCTTTATCAAAACGGTTGCAAAGGCCCAAACGGTTCAAGAAATTACAGACTACTTAGTCAAAGAGCATCATAGTACAGTTGCTAGTGATGAGAAGAATTTACGTGTTGTTTCACGTCGCAAATTCATCACCTACAAACAATTAACGATTTGGTTTAGTGTCGCTATTTTGATTCTCATGATCCCTTTAGTGTATCTTGTTGGTTTTAGTAATCCTCATCAAGACAAGCTATTAAAATCAGATACCGCCTTTTTAAAAAATGATTATGAAGGTGTCATTACTACGTTGAGACCCATCGCTACTGACAAAATCGAAACAACACAAAAATACGAATTAGCCTATGCATATGTGCAAGGAAAAGATTTATCGGATAAACAAAAAGCAACCATTATGAAGAGTATTAGTTTAAAATCAGCTCCTGCTTATTTGGATTATTGGATTGAAAATGGTCGTGGAAATCTAGACGAAGCCTTAGCTCTTGGGAAAAAACTAGAAGATAGTACGTTAATCTTGTATGCACTTCAACAAAAAATTGAACAGATTAAAAATGATCCTGACTTAAAAGGTGCAGATTACGAGAAAAAACTAGAAGAAGCCGAAGCAGAATATAAAAAATACAATGAAATTTATCAAAAAGCGATTGAGGAAATGCAAGGCAGTGAAGCCAAAGAAAATGTTCTACTAGATCCTACTGCGACAGATAGTTCAAGCTTAGAAAAAAATCCAGCACAAACAGATAGCAGCAAGTAGGGGAGGAAAACAAATGAAATCAGTAAAATTAAGTATCAATAATGACCACTACTTGCATCAATTAGTTTTAAATCCTAAGGAAAGTTATAGGATTGGCAGTCAACCGCACCATGATGTTTACTTTCCAACAGCAGAACTAGCTGAAGGTGAAGTGGGAGAGGAATTGCAGTTGGATTTCCATGAAGCAAGTCAACAATGGGGCTTTCAGAATGCAGATGTAGCAAGAGTTCTAGAATTAAATCACGAGAATGAAATTAAGCTAAATCAAACTACGCTAACCTATAATTTACTTGAAGTGACCGATCCCGTGGCGTATCAATTAGACATTGAAAAAAATTGGCATATTGGTTCGGATAATGCGGCAACTATTCAATTGCCGAATCAGATGCTAGAAAAATATACGGTGACACGAACAACCGACGGCTGGGAAATTCAACCGTTGGGCTGTGGGTTATTTATCAACTATTATTATCAAACAACAAAAACGCAACTAAAAGCTGGCGATGTTTTATTTTTAGCCGGTCATTTCCTCACCATTTTTCAAGATGAACTGCACGTAACAGGGAATGGCAATCTCACTGTTCATTTGCCTAAATTAGCCGAATCGAGTCATGGTTTTTATGATGAATATCCTGATTATCATCGGTCGCCACGGATTATTTACCGTGAACCAGAAGAAAAAATTACAATCAATACGCCAGACAACGAACCAGCAAAACCAAGCGAGCAATTGCTAAAAATGATTCTACCGCCTCTAATGATGATGGGGGCAACGATTGCCATGAGCTTTTTACAATCTCGTGGACCGTTTGTCCTAATTACGGCTGGAACCACGGTTGTTACTACGATTTTTTCGATTTCATCTTATCTTAAAAATCGAAAAAAATACAAGATTGATTCCGCCGATCGGATTCGGATTTACACTCACTATTTAATGAACAAAAGCGAAGAGCTATACAAATTAAATCAAGAACAACGAAACGGGAGATTGTATCATTATCCTGATGTTCAGACGTTAACGAAGGAAGTTGCGAAGTACAATCATCGGATCTATGAGAAGACGCCGTTACACTTTGACTTTTTAACGTATCGTCTAGGATTAGGTCGTGTTGAAACTAGCAGCGACATTAGTTATAAAGGCAGTGATGGTCAAAAGAAATTAGATGACTTGTCCCAAGAAGGAATGGATGTATGGACTGGGAGTCGGTATGTAGAAGGTGTTCCCGTAACGACGGAGCTAACTTTGGGACCTATCGGGTATATTGGACCACGCCCGTTAGTGTTAGAACAACTCCAACTTTTAGTGAATCAGTTAGCTTTTTTCCATAGTTACCATGATTTACAATTTATCACGATTTTTCCAGAGGATGAATTAGCTGAATGGAATTGGATGCGTTGGTTGCCTCATGCGACGTTACAAGATATGAATGTTCGTGGCTTTGTTTATCACCAAAGAAGCCGTGATCAAGTGTTAAATAGTTTGACGCAGATTCTAAAAAATCGTAAAAATGCACAAGATGAAAACAAACGAGATGCCGATAGCACGATTTTTACGCCACATTATGTGGTTTTAATTACAGACGTGAAGCTGATTCTCGATCATACGATTATGGAATTCTTTAACGAAGACCCAACAAGCCTAGGCTGTAGTATTATTTTTGTACAAGACGTCATGAGTAGTTTATCGGAAAATGTGAAGACGGTGATTGATATTCGGGATCGCAATACAGGAGTGATGGTTTTGGAAAATGGCGAGCTAAAAAATACGCCTTTTGCCTTGGATCATTTCCCCGCAGAATTCGATAAAGAACAGTTGCCTCGAACGTTAGCGCCAATGAATCACTTGCAGAACTTGAAAAATAGTATTCCAGAAAGTGTGACCTTTATGGAAATGTATCAAGTTGAGCGCTTTGAGGAATTAGATGTTCAAACACGCTGGGCGGCTCACTCGCCTCACAAGAGTCTAGCGGTGCCATTGGGTTTACGAGGCAAAGAAGATGTGGTGATGCTGAATCTTCATGAAAAAGCTCATGGACCTCATGGGTTAGTCGCTGGAACGACAGGATCAGGGAAATCAGAGATTGTCCAAAGTTATATCTTAAGTTTGGCTGTGAATTTCCATCCATACGATGTAGCGTTCTTATTAATCGATTATAAAGGCGGAGGAATGGCGAATTTATTCCGAAACTTGCCGCATTTATTGGGAAGCATCACCAACTTAGATGGCGCTCAAAGTATGCGTGCCTTGATTTCGATTAATGCCGAATTAAAACGTCGTCAACGCTTATTTTCAGAGAACAATGTCAATCATATTAATCAATACCAAAAGCTCTACAAAGATGGCGATGTGTCGGAGCCGATGCCGCATTTATTCTTAATCAGCGATGAGTTCGCGGAATTGAAATCAGAACAGCCTGAGTTTATGAAGGAACTGGTTTCCACCGCTCGAATTGGGCGTTCTCTAGGGATTCATTTAATCTTAGCGACGCAAAAACCAAGTGGTGTCGTCAACGATCAGATTTGGAGTAACTCAAAATTCAAATTAGCCTTAAAAGTAGCGGATCGTGCCGATTCTATGGAAATGTTGAAAACCCCGGATGCCGCAGAAATCACGCAAGCGGGACGTGCCTACTTACAAGTAGGGAATAATGAGATTTATGAATTGTTCCAAAGTGCATGGAGTGGTGCGGATTATCAACCAGATAAAGACGAATCTACAGCCGAAGATTTAACCGTTTATGCGATTAATGATTTAGGTCAGTATGATATTTTAAGTGAAGATTTAAGTGGCTTGGAAAATGCGGACGAAGTGAAGACTGTGCCGACGGAATTAGATGCGATTATTGATGGGATTCACGCCATAACGGAAGCGGCGGGGATTGCGAGCTTGCCAAGACCGTGGTTGCCACCGTTGGAAACACGGAATTACTTGCCGATTTTAGATCCAGTGGAATATGTAAAAGAATGGGCGAATTCAGAAAAAGGTGAGTTAGAACCCGTCATCGGGATTGCGGATATTCCAAGCATGCAGGCGCAAGAAACCTTGAGCTTGAATCTAACAAAAGAAGGACATTTAGTCGTCTTTTCAAGTCCCGCATTTGGGAAATCGACGTTCTTACAAACGTTAGTCATGGGCTTAGCGAGAAAGCACAATCCGGCTCGTCTCCACGTGTATTTACTTGATTTTGGAACCAATGGACTCTTGCCGTTACGCAGTTTGCCTCATGTGGCGGACACCATGAACTCGGATGAAGAGGAAAAAATCGGTAAGTTCATTCGCCGAATGAGTACAGAAATCAAACGTCGCAAGAAGATGTTAAGCCACTACGCAGTCGCGAATCTAGCGATGTATGAAAAAGCCAGTGGGAAAGAAGAGCCTAATATTCTTATCGTTTTAGATGGATTTGAAGGGTATAAAGGCATGAAATACGAAGATGCCTTAGACAAATGCTTAACGCAAATCTCACGAGAAGGTGCGGGGATTGGGCTGCATTTAGTTATTTCTGCTGGACGTACGGCGAGTATGCGAGCGAACTTACAAAGCAATATCAAGCTGCAATTAGTCTTGAAAATGATTGATGAAAGTGATGCGAAGTCAGTGGTAGGACGTACGGACTTAACAATCGAAGACTTGCCAGGGCGTGGGTTGATTAAACTAGAAGAACCCGCCTTGTTCCAAGCGGCATTGCCAACAGAAGGGGAAGATACCTTGGAAATTATCGATGCAATCCAACAAGAAGCGAAGGAAATGAATGGGTATTGGACAGGGGAGAGAGCGGAAGAGATTCCGATGATACCGGAGATATTGGAAGAAACAGATTATCTACGTATGCTTGGTGTGAAAGAAACTCTTTCTACGCCAAATCTGTTTCCAATGGGGCTGGATTTTGAAGAAATTCAAAGTGTTGTATGGGATGCGAATAAATCAAACTTCTTATTTGCATATGGAAAAGTACAGGATGGTGAAAAAGTTGCGAAACGATTTATCGAACGGATTCTTTTAAAAGAACAAAAATTATTATTGTTTGATTTACCAACGAGTGAATTATATGCCTTTCATACTCAAGTAAATGCAGTAGCAACAACGAAAGAACAATATACAGAGTTAATAGGAGCTATTCAAGAAAAGGTAGCGGAACGAGTGACACAATTTGAGGAATTTAAAAAGGAAAACAAAGAAAGTTCACCAACAGAATACTATCAAAAAGTGGAACCAATTTATGTCGTACTAAATAACAGTATTAAATGTGTTGCGAATATGGATAGTAAGGACAGTGCAATCTTAGCGAAACTAATTGAAGAAAGTCGAATTCAAGGGTTCCGTTATATCGTACTAAATGATTTATTTGAGCTAGGAAAAGCATATGATGAAGTGAGCAAAGTGCTAAAACGTTTTGAAGATGTCATCATAACTACCCGATTAAATGATCAAAATGTCTTTACCGTAAATAATAAAGACTACAAAGAGGAAAGTTTAAAAGAAGATGAAGCGTATTATATTACGGATAGTTATGCACTTAAGATTAAACAAGAACATTAAAAGGAGTTTGACTTTATGAAAAAAAGAAGAAAAGTCATTATTGGTCTAGCGTTATTAATATGTATAAGTGTAGTAGTAAGTGGATGCAAGTCGAAAAAAAATATAGTGAAAGAAATGACTCCGTTAATGTATGAATATCAAAAACGTCCTTTGATGGAGTATTTTAGCTCGGGGGAAAGTAGTATTCTTATACAAAATTCAGCTAGTAATGTATTGGAAAATGGAGATTCATTAACTAAAGGTATGGTTTTAAAATACTACCCGACAGAAAAAAAAGCTTATGGAGAATATTTTGAATGGTTATTTCCTAAAGAAGATGGTAAAGAAGATGAAGAAAAAAATTTTCCTGTAATGTATGAAAATGGAAATTATTATATGAAAGAAGGCATCGAGCTAACAGAAGAAATAAAAAATTTCAAGTTTATGGTCGAAGAATTTGATTTTACTCAAGAGTATACAAAAAATCTTAAAATTGAAAAAAGTGGTTATAACTTTGAAGTACCAGATTATTCACTTTTATATGAATTGCCTAAAAATGATGACATGATTAAGAATTATATAAAGAATAAACAGTTGTTGAAGTATGATTATGCGACTGATATAGGATTTAGTAGGAATGGAAATGGGTATTCGGGTGGAAGAATAAAATTAAATATTCATCGAAATCCAAATATTTACATTAGTGAATCGATTAGTAGAGATACAAGTGAAACAAGTGGAAATGATTATCGAGCATTATTTTTAGGAGAGGAGACAGAAAATGAGCAAGAAACATCCGATTTACAATAAAAATGGGGAAAGTACCAGTTCGGTTTCAAAAGTTAGTTATGGTATAGAAACGTTGTTAGTAGATGGAGCCAGTGCAGACGATATACAAATTTATATAACTAGTTTATACAAAGACGAAAATTTCCCACCTAACCTTCAATACATCGACAGTTATTACGATGAAGGTGGAACCTGTGGTGTTGCTTTTCTAGATACAACTACTGGTAAAGTGGTATTAGGATACGCAGGTACACATATGGACGCAGATGGAATGAAGGATGTATTAATAGATGCGGGTATTATACTAGGAAATACAGGACATTCGGCACCAGCAGTCGATTTTTATAACGAGATTGCAAAAGTAGGCTACCCTATTACACTTACAGGACACTCTTTAGGTGGAAATATTGCCGTATTAGTTGCTTTAATTACCAATAATCCAACAACTGTAACCTATAATGGTGCGCCGTTATCTGTATCGAATGGAATTGAAATTTTTCTGAATTTTCTTAATGCAGGTTTTCCCGAACAACTTACAGCAGAAATTATGATGCAGATATTGTCTTCAGAAAATAAAGAATTCTTAGAAGAATTAATGAAAAATTTTGATGGAGATATTACTCGATTTGTATCAGAAAAAGATGAGTTAAATGGTATATCTGATGTATTTGAGGGGGTTTATATTGGAAATGAATATAGGATTTACAATAAAAATACTCATTCAATTGATTTCTTTTTAGAGGAGGATATGCAAACGTATCTTACAAAAATTCTAGACTTGGAACAACAGAAAACAATTTATGAAGACGTTGGAGTAGATGTAGATGGTGATGGAAAATTAGATGTGATTCGTTCGGGGCGTCAGTTAGTAGTAAAGAATTTATTAGGAACCCCAGGAGCTAATGCTGGTGGTAGTGGTGGAAAAATTCAGATTAATCCAGAATCACTGCTGAACCTAAGTGTGAATATTCAAGGAATGGCACGAGATGATATGGTTTGGGTGAATCAAAACATTACACAATGTGAGTCTAAAAATGAGTCCATTACAGGTTCATTTGAAACAAGAAAAGAGCAGTTAAATCAAGCTGTGGTTGACGGTTTAAATGGTAGTGGTTTAGGAACCTTGTTAGCGGGGATTAATGATTCATTTGGGAAGATAAAAGATAAAAAAAGTACTTTAAAGACCGTCGCAGACTTCGATGCTTATTCCATTACAAGAAAGTTTGATTATTTAGGAGAAAGTGGAAAACGAAAATGGTTTAAAGGTGGGGATGAATGGACGTTTCCTGATGTAAGTGATTTTGGAAAACAGTTGAAACAATTGATGTCTGCTAGTAGTATTTTAATTCATAATATTGAAACAAATGGGGAATTTAACTATACCACAAATGATGGCAGTACAAAAATTTATCAGTATGATACAATTTCTGATATTTCTAAAGCGATTGTAGGAATTACCAATGGACTAGAGCCGAAGATCAAAAAAGTATTTAAAGGACTTGGTTTAAGAAAGGGAAATAATGATGGAATTTCCCAATCCTTAACAGAAGTATTTGAAATTGAGCATCAAAATGCGTCTGAATTGGCTAAAGCATTGTCAACCATTAGCGCCCTTAGTACGTCTATTGCGATTAATTATCAAGAAAAGGATAAGTGGATTGCAGAATCAATAAAAAATGGAGAATCTAGTTCAGCTCCTAATGTACTAAACGTCCCAAAAACGTATGAAGCTTTCTTAAAAGAAACACAAATTTTTGATGATGTGAAAGATGTTTTACAAGCTTTTGATAAACAAGTTGAGAAGCAAAGTCAGGACTTAAGTAAAATAATTGGGACGTCCTATACGGATATTTTAGATAGATTGGAAGCCAAGACAAAAGTAGTTAGTGAAGGAATGAATGAATTAAAAAACATGATTAATGCTCTTTCAAAAGAAATGGATAAAGAGATTACTTATGAGGATGAAACAATGAAATTAGTAACTCTACCAGTTGATACAAGTAAAACAGCATCTCCAGGTCCAATCGCACCTATAAATAAGTGGGAGAAAGAAACTAAACGAGGGAGTGCAGGAGTGTTGAGTAGTCATTTTCCAGGAGATGTACAAGTTGCTATTAAAGATCTCAAAGATAATGTTTTACCTTTATTAGATGTATTTAATGCAGTCCTCACTGCATCTCAAATGTTTAATAATGAAGTGAATACTATGGAAAATTACTTAAAATCAGTAGTAGAAAAAGCGGTATATACAGCTTTAGATTTAGATGAAATAGTTAAAGTTCAGATGCTTTCAGGTGAGGTCATTCAGCGGATGATGTCTGAATTAACCAATTTAGATGATAGGTTAAAATTTGGTAACATAGGATTAGCGATTAAAAGCTTATCCTCTCAAGTTGGAGCTGTAAAAAAATTATTAGGTTATTTCAATGAATTGATACAAAATTGTTTTGGTCAACAAATTGGGGGCTCTAAAAGTAGCAGTTCCAAAGGACAAAAAGAGAATAGTTATACTGGAAGTTTTTAGATGGAAAAACTAAACTATATTGTTTATAAAGATATATATAAATAGGACATATTCTTCTTGAAATGCAAGGATTTTTAACAAATGGTCTCTTTAATTTTTGAAATAAATTAAGGAAATGAAAAAAATTAAAGAGGTTATGATTTGTGTAAAATAAGTATAGTACAGTGTTTCTATACTTATTTTATTTATACATAAAATTGCCAAGACCGTGGTTGCCACCGTTGGAAACCCGGAATTATTTGCCGATTTTAGATCCAACGGAGTATAGCGAAGAATGGGCACGTCCAGAAAAAGGCGAATTAGAACCCGTCATCGGGATTGCGGATATTCCAAGTATGCAGGCGCAAGAAATCTCTAAAAGCTTCAGATCAAGTAACAGTTGCAACAAATGTGAAGTCTTATGGTGAGGTAGCCTTACCCGTAGAGGAATGTTATTACGTAATTGAAGGAATTGCACAAAAGATGAAAGTACCAAGACTAAGTGAGGTGTAGGGATGAAGTATAAGGCAATAGTAGTAGGATTGTGTTTGGGATTATTGGTAATAGGAGGATGCAAAATGACAAAATCATATAGTTATAAAGAAATTATCGAGAGTGGAAAAATTGATGTAGAAAAAGCAAAAGCATCAGGTTATGTAACAATGGAAGAAAAAGAAAAATTAGGCTATTACACAATAGATGCTTCTTCTAATCGAGGAACAATCAAGAGAGCGTACGAACAAAAAGATGAAATTTATGCCCATATTCGAGAAGAAGTTGAAACAAGTTTAGGAAGAGACATTAAGATATTGGGAATGGAGGCACCGTTTCCTTATGATGCTGTAGACATTACATTTGTATCGGTTGACGAACCAATTGTAAAAGACATGATGACAATAAGTTTATCTGATAATGGTTATTTCAGTGAAGGGGCAACAAAAAGTGAGGCTGGAAATGGGTTTCAAGAGGATGTTATTATAGGCTTATATTTTATGGCCTATAAAGAAGAGATTAAAGAAATGTCGAAATATATTGAAGAAACTTATCCACAGTATCAAGGATTTCCAGCTAATTTAATGGATTATACAGATAAATTGGATCCTTTTATTATGATTCATTTTACAATTCCAGATAGAAATATTGAACGAATGGATAATGCGGAAAAAGAGAAGGCAGAACTTTTTGCCTTATACAAGGACAATCCAATTCGGAGTGATGAAGAGTGGAAACAGCTATTTGAAGAAAAAACTAATCTAGATTTTTTAGTGAATGTAAATCTGGTTATTAGGGATGAATCTAAAATACCAACAGAAAAAATGGCAAATGAAATTCTAGATGATATAAAAATAAATCCATTATTTAAAAATTATTTTTCATATGGAACGATGATTTTATCAAATTTATGGGATACAAAAAGGAATCATAGTTTAATTCGAGAGAATTATGCTTGGACTCGTGATCAAGAAAAAGTAGGTGATTCATCTAATGGGAACTAATATTAGAGGGATTAGTCATGAAGCAATGATAGAATTGAATGGATTTTGGGCATATGAAATTCAGAAAAATCCAGATGATTATGATGTGGATACCGGTTATCCAAATGTGCCAAGTGGTTCAGTTTCACCAGACACGGCAAAAAATTCAGGTTATCAACATAAATAATAGGACAACGAGGTAAACGTAAGCTATGAAAAAATATAAAATAGCCGCTCTATTAGTAAGTAGTGTACTGATTTTAACAAGTTGTAAGTCTCTTCAAGATGAAGCAAATAAATCTGTGGAGAGCTATCGTTCCTCATTAAAAGAAGAGGAATCTAGAACTAGTACGAGTGATTCTAGTAATGTAAGAACAATAGATAGCAATGAAGGAAAGGCAATGGTTACTGAAAAAGTCGAGGTGTTGTTGCCACCATTTTTAGAAGATGAGACTGTCAAGAAAGAGTCTGAAAATGATATAAAAATGTTCTCAAAAATTCAAGAATTTTATAATGATAAAGAAATAGAATTCTATAGTAAATCAATTACTTTTTTGAATGCATATAGTTATTATGATTCTAGTAATGGAGAGGTTATTTTTAGTGGTATTCTTGTCAATGGTACGTCTAATGAAATAACGGAAATAAGTGGATTTATCGGAGATATAAAAATTGACAAATATCCTGAAATGATAAGTGCAGTTGGAAGTTTTAATCTATCAGAAAAATATTTTGGAACTTTAAAACCTAAACAAGCAATAACTATTTTAATCACAGCACCAATAATGCCATCAGAAAAGCAGATGCCAGATAAAGATATTATTTTTGAAGAAAAAGAAGTTACAGCGATTCCGTATGGGTTTGAGTATACAATAGTAGAGAAATGAAGTAGAAAGGAATTAATTTGGATGACAAAATTAAAATTGAATCTTCAAGATGCCCAAGAACGAATAACGGGTTTGAGCACAGCAATTGACAACTATTTAGTTGAAATTGATATTCTTTTAGAAAATGTAAATTCACAAAAAAATAATATGAGTGAACAGGATCAAAAGGATATTTTAAAAAGCATGAGTAAAGGAGTAGCAGATGCTTTTGATTATAAAACATATTGGAAGGGACTAAAATCGTTAAAAGCCGCTCCAATTATTTGAGTTGCATTAACAGCAGTCACAGCGGGAATGGCTGGATATGAAAATTTTAATGATGCAAAGACCTAAGGGTTATCGGATAGTGAAGCATCTGTGGCAACAACAATAAATACAGTAGCAGTAGATATAGCACTTCCTAGTGCTATAACCGCGGAGATATAGTTGGTGGTTGGTTAGGATTCGGGTGATGTTAAAACTATTCATAATAGATGTATGAGGAGAAAATAGTATGAATTTGAATAAATATGAAGAAGAAGATTTTTATGCATATAAATATAGTTTAAAGATAAAAAAGAATCAAACACCAGAAACAATTGCTAGCTTTTTAAAAATTTGGTTAGTGTTTTGTTTAGGAGTGATAGTATATTTGTACCTTGAATTAAGTAATGGGTATGGAGAACCTATATCTTGGATTATTTTTGCATGGTTAATAGTATCAGTTCCGCTAAGTTTACTATTTACTATCAAAAAAATTTATCAAAGATTTCAAGCAACTCAAGCAATTTTGTTCTCTCAGTCACTTTTTTTATTTGGAAGTTCATTTGTGATTCTTTTCAAAAATTTGCTAATTAGTAGTCCTGAAAATATTCCACTATCTGAAACTGGTTTTAGACCATACTTTATATTTTATAATATATATATATATCTATGTATACTGTTAGTTCTTTTAGGAAGTTATTTATATTTTAAAAACTCATTAAAAAGTGGAGCATTTAGAAAAGAAAATGTAGAGGCTAACGAAAAAAAATCCAAAGTTAAGTATATGGCTCCTAGTCTCATTACCATTATTTCAGGTGGATTTGTTATTAGTATGAGTAAAATCGATTTAATTTGGGGTAATCATGTACTAATTTCTGCTATTGCAATCCCAACGTTTATGTTATTTATTTTTGCAGCACCTGGTCCCCTTATTATCAGCTACTGTAAAAAAAGGTTTCCTGATTTTATAATTAATTATAGTCATGAATAAGTCGGGAAAATGGTATTAATATTTAGGAATTAAAATTGCGGTTTTATCTTGGTTAGGATTTTAAAATATGAGCTATTTTTAGAATTCTATAAATATAATAAGATAAGGAGTTAACAAATATGCAATTAAATCAATTTAAAGAAGAAGATTTTTATACAATTAAAGAAGGATTTAAAAAGAATAGATTTTCGCCAGAAAATTTTAATATTCTTTTGAAAGTATGGATTTTTTTTGGTATTTGGGTAAGTATTTTTTATGTGAATTACTTGTTCTTAGGTTATGAAGATTTGCTATATTTTATAATTACGATAGTTTCGATTATATCAATTCCTATTAGTTTATTATTTAGTTTTTTTAGTTGATGTTTTTTTATTTGCTTCTTTCCCAATACTAATTTCTAAAAATTTATTAATTTCGGGTTATTCAAGCCAAAGTTTGTCTCAAAGCGGTTTTTCAAATTATTTTTTTGTATACAATATATTTATTTATTCTATGTATTTTTTTAGCATGTTTAGTGGGTATGTTTATTATATTCGGAAAATAAAAAATGGTGACTTAAGAAAAGATTCAGAACAAAGAAATAGTGGCAATGAAAGGAATAGAATGATATATATACCACCTAATTTAATGGTATTTTTAGTAGGTATAGTAATCTTTATTAGTAACACGAATATTATTAAAGGAAGTCATGTTCTGATATCTATATTTTCAATGATTATATCAATGCTTCTGTTATTTTTTGTGTTACCGTTATTTGTGCCGTTTTATTGTTTGATTAAATTTCCTTCTTTTACACAAGAATTTAATAGTGAAGAAAATAAAAAAGAAAAGAGATGAGTAAGTATGATAGTATCAGAATCTGCTTTTGTAATGAATAATTTAATTACGTATGAAGTTGAGATGGAGAAAAAAAATTGGGAAAAAGGTTTTGCAGTATTGAATAGAATTATCTTAGATAAAGTAGCTATAAGTAATATTGCAATTGATATGGCGTTAGACTATCAAAATAGTACTTTAAAGGGTGGTTTTTTGTTAATGAAAGACAAGTATGGAACGATTGCACCAAATACAGGAATTGTTGAGTTATTTAGATTTCCGAATGTAGAAGAATTTTATTTGGAACCAGCAGTAGTTGAAAGTGATGATTATCTGATAAATGCAGCTATTTCTTATGGGAAATATAAAGAATTACTAGTAGAAAAATAAGTGTAGGATTACTTAGAAAAGTGGTCAATTTCAGTAGGAGGATTTTAATGAGTAATGGTCGTCGTATGTATCAAAAAATTAATTCATTAGCAGGTTACATGATTGTGGTACAAATTTTTGCAACAATGGCTATTTTAGTGGGTGGATTTTATCTTAATAGTCAGACGTATCAAACTGTGAATATGACAGAGTTTGTTGTTAAAAACTTAGTGCAGTGCGGTTTATCTGTCTTTATTTTAACAAGAGAAATGGCGGAACCGTCAGTTGGAAAAGCTTTTTTCATTTTAATAATAGCTTGTTCAATTGGTTGGATGAGGTACAATGTAATGTTTGCGACTGGATTTTTTGTAAGCTATGGATTTTCAGGAATAGCATTAGTGATCATGGCAGTTGTTCTGTTGTTTTTTCAGTTTAATTATGAACAATATCGAGATAAATAATCGTTTATTTACTAGAAAGTACGGAAAAGCTATTTTAAATTCTAAATTTACTCAAGCTTTAACGAAATAGAGTAGTAACGTGGGATAGGCAGTGTTTTTGGAGCTGTTAATGAAGCTAAAAAGACAGTTTTAAATACATCAGAAAATGTAAAAGAAGGTCTAGATAATTTTGTAGATAGTGTTTCTTCAGTGGAAGGAGTTGCGAGTTGGTTTGGATAATGTAAAAGAAAAAACTATTTATCAAGCAACATTTGAAGAAAGTGAACAGTTAGTACAAGAAAAAAATATTAAACGCGCTATCAAAGAATCAGATCCGCATACAGTAACCAAACGTTTTTTTGGTGTTCATATAGCATTCTTATTACTTTATATAATGTATATATTTCTTAAATTTATTGAAAATGGCGCTCCAGTAGCTATCAATATACTTTCTTTAAGAATTCCGTATTTTTGGTTAGTGATAACTTTAATAATAATGCTTATACATGAGTATATTATTTTAAAAAATAAAAATAAAAAAAATATATCATTATCGTATTATTATAATTTGACAATGCTAATATATTCGTTTGTTTTTATATTGTTTATATTTCTTTTTCTATTGAGTTTGGTAAATTTAGCTCTAAATAGTTTTTGGATTATTATGCTTTATGCTATTCTTTTTGTAATATTTATTACAACACAGAATAATTTGATGAATAACTCAATTAAAGAAAATTTGTATGGTACAGGAAAAAAGATAACTAGTATACTAGGCATATTTGAAAAATATCAAAAAAGTTTTGGATTAATTGGAGGAATCATCATTATTGGTAAAACTATTCAAAGTTTTTTTGTAAAAAACCAAATATCTGGTCAAAATGATTTTATAACTAAACTATTAGAAGTTTTTTCTCCAATGTTGGCATTTGTAATGGTTTTAATCCCAATCTATATGAAATCAGAAATTTTGATAGGGTATTATTTATCTAAATATTCAGAAGAATATCGATTGAAATATGGCTATTCAAATTTAGAGTGGTATGGTAAAAAGTCAAAACAATATAAAAATGAATTGAAGACTCAAGTTCAAAAAAATATATGATTGAAAGTATTTAAGAAAAGTAAAAAAATTAAATAAAGTAAACATTGTGTAAAATAAGTAGAGTGGGAAGTTTCTATACTTATTTTACATGTACATACATTTAAGATTAAACAAGAACATTAAAAGGAGTTTAACTTTATGAAAAAAAGAAGAAAAGTCATTATTGGTCTAGCGTTATTACTATGTGTAAGTGTGATTGTCAGTGGATGTAAGTCGAAAAAAAATATAGTGAAGGAAATGACTCCGTTAATGTATGAATATCAAAAACGGCCTTTGATGGAGTATTTTAGTTCGAGAGAAAGTAGTGTTCTTATTTCTAATTCAGCTGATGAAACATTAGAAAATAGTGATTTAATAGTGAAAGGTATGGTGTTAAAGTACTATCCGACGGAAAAAAAAGCATATGGAAAATATTTTGAATGGCTCTATCCAGAAGATGAAAAAAAGAATAATGAAAAAAAAGAAATTCCAGTTATGTTTGATAGTGAAAATTATCATGTGAAAGAAGGCATTGAGTTAACAGAAGAAATAAAAAACTTTAAGTTTATGGTCGAAGAATTTGATTTTACTAAGGAATCTACAAAAAAATTGAAGGTTGAAAAAAGCGGCTATAACTTTGAAGTACCCAGTTATTCGCTTTCATACGAATTATCTAAAAATGATGAAACAATTAAAGATTATATACAAGATAAACAGTTGGTAAAGTATGATCACGCGACTAAGATTGAATTTAGCAGGGATGGCAATGGGTATTCTGGAGGGAAAATAAAATTAAACATTCATAGAAGTCCTAATGTATCAATTAACGAGTTTATTAATACAGATTCAAGTGAAACAGAAGGAACTGATTATCGAGCATTATTTTTAGGAGAGGAGACAGAAAATGAGCAAGAAACATCCGATTTACAATAAAGACGGGGAAAGTACAAGTACTGTTTCAAAAGTTAGTTATGATATAGAAACGCTGTTAGTAGATGGAGCTGGTGCAGACGATATACAAATTTATACAACTAGTTTATATAAAGACGAAAATTTCCCATCTATTATTCTTGATTTTCATATATCAAAATTTAAAGTTATAGGAGTTTAACTATATGAAAAAAAGAAGAAAAGTCATTATTGGTCTAGCTTTATTACTATGTGTAAGTGTAGTTGTAAGTGGATGCAAGTCGAAAAAAAATATAGTGAAGGAAATGACCCCTTTAATGTATGAATATCAAAAACGTCCTTTGATGGAGTATTTTAGCTCGAGAGAAAGTAGTGTAAATATATTGAATTCTGCTAAGAATAGAACGGAGAATGGAGATTTAGTATCAAAAGGAATGGTATTAAAATATTATCCAACAGAAAAAAAAGCTTATGGAAAATATTTTGAAAGGTTGTATTTAAAAGAGGCAAAAGTGGGCGAAGGAGATGAAGTGAAGGAAACGTTCATAATGTTTGATGGAGAAAAATATCATGTAAAAGAGAATGCGGAATTAACTGAAGAAATAAAAAATTTCAAATTTATGATAGAAGAATTTGATTTTACAAAAGACTATACAAAAAATTTTAAGATTGAAAAGAGTGGCTATAATTTTGAAGTGCCTAGTTATTCATTAACCTACAAATTGCCACAAATAGATAGAGAAATCGAAGCTTATATAAAAACAAAAGGCTTACCTCAATACGGAGAAGAAAGTTTTTTAGAATTTAACAAAGATGGAGAAGGTTATTCGGGTGGAAAAGTAAATTTAGTCATTCAACAACAACCAAATATCTCTATTTATGAACTCATCAATACAAGTGTGAGTGAAACCGGTGGAAATGATTATCGAGCATTATTTTTAGGAGAGGAGACAGAAAATGAGCAAGAAACATCCGATTTACAATAAAAACGGGGAAAGTACAAGTTTGGTTTCAAAAGTTAGTTATAGTATATAGTAGGTTAGTTTGTGGGAAGGATAAAGAAGATATAGAACGATATATCAAAGAACTATAGATAAGCGAAAATTCCCCATCTAGTATTCTTGATTTTCGTATGTCGAAATTTAAAGTTAAAAGGAGTTTAAATTTATGAAAAAAAGAAGGAAAGTTAGTGTTGGCCTAGCATTATTACTAGGTGCTGATTGCTACATATCACATTACAAGATATGAATTGGTAGTGCAAAAATAACAATTGATAAAGTCAAATTAAATATTGGAACGGACTTAATGATGGTGGTTTTACAATTGGACATATGAAGTTTTTGATAACGTTGTTAATTTTTAACGAGATGGGGAAAGTGTCTGGAAATAAGGTTATTTGTAGTAATAATGTCCATATAGTAAAAAAATAAAACTAGAAGCAATTCAGTTAGATGTCAAAATTAAATACATCAAGAATGAACGAGTTGAGTACCGTAGACTTGTTTTACTTTTAATTAATTTTCAGAAAATTTATAGCTGAATAAGTTTTGTTTTGTGGATAATAAGAATGATAACTTAGATACTTAGAGAAAAAGTGGATTGATACAATTAAAAAGGAGAACTTATGAAAAGATTACATTCATGGAAAGTAAATGTGGTACTTGGGATAGGAATAGTTGCTATATTTTCTAGCTATTATTATGAATTGGAAAGTGAAAAAGCAGAGAAAATTGAGCAAAAAAAGTTAATGGAAATTCGGTCAGAGGTTGGTCAGTTAATGGTGGATCAGGCATTATACGTAACTGAAGCTGAAAAGTATGCAAAATCGGAGAAAATTCAAAAGGTAGTCAAAGAATTTCCGTTTTTACCTGTTAAGTACTTTATAACGAATTTTTTGAATTCTTCAGATACGCGCCTTGAATTTATAGAGAATTACAGTGCAGATGAATTCCAAGAGAGAATAGAATCACATTTAAATGATGAGATTGGTAGGACTGATTTTTCTCTTGGAACGATTATGTATGCCAAAACAAGTTATGGTAGTAGTTATTTAGTCACAGCAGTTGATAATGTAACTCGATTTATTGTTATTTTAAAAGATAATAAATTGATAGCGATTTATGGACTGAACTGGGAACAGTTACCTGATTCAGAGTTTGAAGGGTTGGCGAAACAGATTGCAACGGAGAAGGATTTAGAAATGACGTTAGTAGACTGTAATGATAGTTAAAAAAAGCAGCAAAAAAACTAGAGCGTAGGTTCTAATTTTTTGTTGTTTTTTATTGGTGAGCAGTTAATTTCATTTATCAATTGATAAATGTTAGAATTACCTATCGAATGATAAATGAGTGGAGATGAATAAAATGTTCTTAGCATGGAATGAAATTAAATTTTCTAAAACAAGATTTATATTGATTGTAGGTGTGATGTTTTTAGTGTCTTATTTAGTTTTTTTTCTAACGGGACTGGCCTATGGTTTGGCACAAGATAATCGTTTGGTGGTAGATAAGTGGGATGCAGCGGGGATTGTTTTAAATAGTGAGGCCAATGACAATTTGTCGGCGTCAACGATTCTTCTAGGGGATGTTTCAAAAATCAAGGGAAAGCCTGAGAATAATGCAAAACTAGGCCAATTGGCAGGGGTTATTACTAAAAAAGGGACTTCAGATAAAATAAATATCAATGTTTTTGGAATCAATCAAGATGAATTTATTAATCCGACGGTCACAGAAGGTCGAACCTTTAAAAGTAAAAATGAAGTGGTTGTAGATGATAGTTTAAAGGAAAAAGACATTCAACTAAATGATGAGATTAAACTCTCAACAACGGGTGATATACTGAAAGTAGTTGGTTTTACAACGAATAGTAAATTCAATACAGCTCCGATTATTTATATGAGTTTAGAGCAATGGCAAGTGGCTAAATTTGGGCAAGCAGATAACTCTGATCAGGGAAAGATTAGTGGGGTTGTGATTAAATCCGGTAATCTTGATAACTTAGGGTTGGATAAAGAGAAGTTAAGCGCAATTACAAGTCAGACTTTTATTGCCAATATCCCTGGATATACGGCGCAAACATTAACCTTTGGGATTATGATTGGCTTTCTATTTGTGATTGCTGCATTTGTAATTGGTATTTTTATTTACGTATTGACGCTACAAAAAAGTAGTATGTTTGGCGTAATGAAAGCGCAAGGAATAGCAACAAGTTATATTGCCAAGTCAATTGTCGCTCAAACCTTTATTTTAGCTGTTTTAGGTGTGGGCATTGGATTAGTTTTAACCTTAGTAACAGCGGCACTTTTGCCAAATGCAGTTCCATATATGACAAACTATTTATTTTTGGCTAGTTTTACTGGCGTTTTAGTAGGTGTAGCGATTTTAGGAGCCCTGTTCTCAGTTAGAACAATTGTTAAAATTGATCCATTAGAAGCGATAGGAGGTTAGTGAGATGAACTTACTAGAATTAAAAAATGTTACGAAAAAATTTGGTCAAGGTCATACTGAAATACTAGCCCTAAAATCAACTGATTTTTCTATTAAAGCGGGTGAATTTGTCGCAATTATTGGACCTAGTGGTTCGGGGAAAAGTACGCTATTAACTTTGGCAGGAGGCTTGCAATCACCCACAACAGGCGAAGTTTTGATTAATACTAAACAATTAAGTGGAGCAAATGAAAAACAACGTTCAGCACTACGTTTTAAAGAAATTGGTTTTATTTTGCAAGCATCAAACTTGATTCCCTTTTTAACGGTTAATGATCAATTAAGATTAGTGAATAAAGTGGAGAAAAAGAAGTTTGAGCAAAAAAAAGTGGATCAATTGTTAGAAGAATTAGGTATTTTAAAATTAAAAGATAACTATCCTAAAGACTTATCTGGTGGAGAACGACAACGTGCCGCCATTGCTAGGGCGCTATATCATCAACCAAGTGTGATTTTAGCTGATGAACCGACGGCTAGTTTAGATTCCGAAAAAGCTTTTGAAGTAGTGAATATTCTGGCTAGGGAAACGAAAGAAAAAAATAAAGCAACTATTATGGTCACCCATGATCAACGTTTAATTGAGTCTTGTGACAAGGTTTATGAGATGCGTGATGGCAAATTGTCTTTGCTTTCTTAAAAAAATTAAAAGAATTAAAACTTTTCACCTCCTTTTTGCATATAGTTTAAATGAGTAATCCATATAACTCAATTATCTATTGCTAGGAGGAAACGATATGATAGCCAACTATGATTCACAAGTGCATTCTTTCTTATTAACTAACGAGTTAGTCTTCACTAAGTTATTTACAACGCCAGAGAATGAGGAATTATTAAAGCATTTTATTAATGATATTTTAGGAATTCAAGTAACAAAAGCTATTCCCGAACATCCTTATAATTTTCAATCCTTTAAACGTCAATTTCAACAATTACGAGATGATGGAATCTGGTTACCAATTATTGAAGCAAGCATTGAGGTAGATCATGGTCGGTGGCTAATTCTAGATTTACAAAAATTTCCAAGGCATCGATTTATTCAACAAATCATTTATGGAGCTGCTGGAAAATTTCAAGAAAAATACCAACAAGTTGTTTATGCTGGGAAGAATCAAACCCAAGATATGAAGAAAAAGTTTAAATCCATTACGTATCTCAGTATTTTAGATTTTAATTTTTTTAAACAAGACAATCGTTTAATTTATAGTTTTAACTTTTTAGACAATGAAACGAAAGAACCTTTAAAGGAAACCATGATAGAGTTGAACTTTTTTGAGCTGAAAAAAGATACCAAAGCTCGATTTTCCAGAGAACTACGAGTGAAGTATTGGCAAGAGTTGTTTTTGACGGGAAAAGTATCGTCTGAAGCACCGATTTATTTACAAGAAGTTGCGGAAATGCTAAAAGAATCAAGTTTAACAATTGAAGAATCTGAACTAGCAAAAAAAATCACTCAATCTCAAGAGGAATTTACTGAAATATTGAACTTAATTCGGGCAAATACAGATTCATTATTTAAAAAACGTTCTAATTAATCACTTATACAAGCAAGGCAAATTTTGATTGTGATAAAATTTGCCTTGCTTTGTTGTATCGTATACTAAAAATTATTCCTTTAAATTACAATAAAGTGTAATTTGAATCATTTCAAAGAAATAAATAGTTTTTTTTATGCAATGTAAGATTTTCTTAAGGAATTTCGATGGAATTATACGTAAGATTCTTAGAAACTATGGTAGAATATAATAGATATGTTTTTTAATAAAAGGGAGGCACAGTTGAATGGCAAAGAAGAAATCTACCAAATTTGTCTGTCAGGCATGTGGTTATGAATCTCCCAAGTGGATGGGGCGTTGCCCGAATTGTGGCGCCTGGAACCAAATGATGGAAGAATTAGAAGTAGATAAAAATGATCGACAAAATCGCGTGAGTATGACTGGACAAGTTGCTAAGGCTGAGGCGATTCAAGATATTAGTGTTTCAAAAGTACCTAGAGTTAAGACACAAATAAATGAACTTAATCGAGTATTAGGTGGGGGAGTTGTTCCGGGATCCTTAGTTTTAATTGGTGGTGATCCAGGAATTGGTAAATCAACCTTACTATTACAAGTTTCTGCCCAATTAAATTTGGCAGGAGGTAAAGTTTTATATGTTTCTGGTGAGGAAAGTGCCAGCCAGATTAAAATGCGGGCGGATCGTCTTGGTGTAAAAGGGGCTAATTTTTATATTTACCCTGAAACAGATATGGGTGCCATTCGTCAGACAATTGAAGATTTAAAACCAGAGTATGTGATTATTGACTCTATTCAAACAATGAGTCAACCAGATGTTTCAGGCGTTGTAGGTAGTGTTTCGCAAGTGCGTGAAAGTACCGCGGATCTCATGAAGATTGCTAAAAGTAACAATATTGCGATCTTTATTGTAGGTCACGTGACAAAAGAAGGTGCAATTGCCGGTCCTAGAATGTTGGAACATATGGTAGACACGGTACTGTATTTTGAAGGAGATCGACATCATACGTTTAGAATTTTACGAGCAGTTAAGAATCGGTTTGGTTCAACGAATGAGATTGGGATTTTTGAGATGCGTGAAGGTGGGCTGATCGAAGTATTAAATCCATCTGAGCTATTTTTAGAAGAACGTTTATCAGGAGCTACAGGTTCGGCAGTGGTTGCAGCAATGGAAGGAACACGTCCTATCTTAGTTGAGATTCAATCATTAATTACACCAACTGTTTTTGGAAATGCGAAGCGAACAGCGAGTGGTTTGGATCATAATCGAGCGTCTTTGATTATGGCGGTTTTAGAAAAACGAGCGGGGCTAATGTTACAAAATCAGGATGCGTATTTAAAGGCAGCGGGTGGAGTGAAACTAAATGAACCTGCGATTGATTTAGCGATTGCAGTCAGTGTGGCTTCAAGTTATCGCGAACGTGAAACAAAAGCAACCGATTGTTTTATTGGAGAGATTGGTTTAACAGGAGAAGTACGTCGTGTTAGTCGAATTGATCAACGTGTTCAAGAAGCTGCAAAATTAGGCTTTACTCGTATGTTTATTCCAAAAAATAATATTGGTGGCTGGACGTTTCCCAAAAATGTTGAGGTCATTGGTGTCTCAACGATTGCTGACACATTACGTAAAGCCTTAGGTGATGTATAATACCAGTAAGAAATCTACAAATGAAAATAAAAAGAGTATGACAAAATTAAGCTGTTGAATCTTGGCACTGAATAGTTGCTAAGAGGAATTGGCTCATTAAACGATTCTTGTCATACTTCTCTATAAAACCAGAATTTAGAAGGAGGAATTTCTTTGACAAAAAGAATAATTACCGCAGTTTTTGCAGTCATTGGTGGGAGTATAGGTGTCAGTCTATTACCCGATGTCTGGAAAGCGTTCAATGTTACAAATAAACTATTTAACAATACATTCACGAATATCTTGATTGGTGCCATTATATTTTTACTTGTTTCTTTAATTCTCGTGAAGTATGTGGAACGTGGTGTGAAAAAAGCTGAAGCGTATCTAAATCAACAAAGTGCTGCTTATTTATTATTTGGTAGTATGGGAACAATTATTGGATTATTGCTGGCATTTTTAGTAACAATGCCTTTAATGGGATTAAAATGGCCCGTTTTAAGTACGACTTTGCCAATATTAATCTATATGATTTTTGCTTATTTAGGCTTCCGAATTGGAACAACTAGACGTGAAGAGTGGCGTAAATTAATTCAACCTCGTCCTAAAAAGCTAAACGAAACTGAAGAAGATGGCAAAATTCTAGAACGCAAATATGATGATGACTTCCGTAAATACAAGATCTTAGATACGAGTGTCATTATCGATGGTCGAATTTATGACATTGCTAAGACTGGTTTTATTGAAGGAACACTTATGATTCCTAATTTTGTTTTAATGGAATTACAGTATATTGCTGACTCGGCCGATAGTTTAAAACGTGTTCGTGGTCGTCGTGGATTAGATATTTTGAATGCCTTACAAAAAGAAGATGACATTCAAGTTGAGATGTACGATGGGGATTTTGAAGATATTACTGAAGTAGATAGTAAGTTAATTAAATTAGCTAAATTATTAGATGGTGTTGTTGTAACCAATGATTACAACTTAAATAAAGTGAGCGAATTTCAAAATGTTCCGGTATTAAATATTAATGAATTAGCGAATGCAGTGAAACCAGTAGTTATCCCAGGTGAAAATATGACAGTTATGGTAGTGAAAGCTGGAACTGAACGTAATCAAGGTGTGGCTTACTTAGACGATGGAACAATGATTGTTGTCGAAGATGGTCAATTTTATATGAATAAGAGTATTGAAGTTGTGGTCACAAGTGCGTTGCAAACAGCGGCTGGACGAATGATTTTTGCCAAACCTGTTCATGCTCAAAGAGGAATCAAAGAAAAAGAATAGGAGCGATTGTGATGAACTATGAACTAGTTTTATTAGCGGCTGGTCAAGGTAGACGCATGGAAGCTTCCCAGAATAAAGTTTTAATTCAATTATTAGGAAAACCAGTAATTGAGTATGTGTTGACTACTTTTGTTCAAGATAAGGCGTGTCAACATATTATTTTAGTAGTAGAAAAAAATGAGCAATTGCTAATTGAAACGATTGTTCAGCAAAATCAATTTGATAAACAAAAGCCCATTACTATCGTTGTTGGTGGGACAGAGCGACAAGATAGTGTTTATAATGGTTTACAAAAATTAAAAAATGAGACTGGCATCGTTATGATTCATGATGGTGCCCGTCCTTTTCTTGAGCCTAATTTTTTAAAAGAACTATATCAGACTGCGGAAAGAACGGATGCTGCAATTCTAGGTATGCCTGTCAAAGACACAATCAAAAAAGTGAATAAAAACACAGTGATAGAAACAATCCCAAGAGAACTGCTTTGGCAAATCCAAACACCACAAGCTTTTAAAATTCCTTTGATTCAAAAAGTTCATGCTAATGCTAAAATAGAAGGTTTTTTTGGAACAGATGATGCATCATTGGTAGAACATTATGGTCAACCTGTTTCAATTGTTGAGGGCAGCTATGAGAATATCAAATTAACGACACCAATTGATTTAGTGATTGGTGAAGCGATTTTAAAAGCCCGTATGAGACAAGATTCAATCAAGGAGGAGAAATCATGATTCGAGTGGGGCAAGGCTATGATGTTCATCAATTAGTTTTGAATCGAGAATGTATTATTGGTGGTGTTAAACTTCCCTATGAAAAAGGTTTGCTTGGTCATTCCGATGCGGATGTTCTCTTACATGCGATTACAGATGCATTATTAGGTGCCGCTGGAAAAGGCGATATTGGGCACTTTTTCCCAGATACTAATCCTCAATTCAAAGATGCTAATTCAAGAGAGCTGTTAAGAAAAGTATGGTTTATTTTAAAAAATGAAGGATATTTCCTGGGAAATATTGATGCGACTATTTTGGCTGAAGCTCCTAAAATGTACCCTTATTTGGAGGAAATGAAGCTTAACATTGCTAAAGATTGTGAAGCAACTATAGATCAGATTAATTTAAAAGCAACAACCTCAGAAGAAATGGGATTTATTGGACGTAAAGAAGGGATAGCTGCAATGGCTGTTTGTCTATTAGAAAAGCCTTAATTCATGAAGTGGTTCTAGAAATTATTAGAATAAATTAAAAGCCTTATCTTCTGCCTTCTCTCACGGTTAAATAAGTGGTAGAATAAGAGGGAGAGAATGATATTAAAACTAGAAAAGAGGAATTTACTATGGCTAAAAAAGTTCGTGTACGCTACGCTCCAAGTCCAACAGGACATCTGCATATTGGGAATGCTCGTACGGCTCTATTTAACTACTTATTTGCCCGTCATAATGGTGGCGATTTTATTTTAAGAATCGAGGATACTGACGCAAAAAGAAATATTGCAGATGGAGAATCTAGTCAGTTAGAAAATTTAAAATGGTTAGGTATGGATTGGGATGAAGGTCCAGACAAACCAGGTGAATATGGACCATATCGTCAATCAGAACGTGGCGACACATACAATCCTCTTATTGAACAACTTTTATTAAGCAATCGTGCCTATAAATGCTATTGTACGGAAGATGAATTAGAAGCAGAACGTGATGCACAACGCGCTCGCAGTGAAATGCCTCATTATAGTGGGAAATGTGCTGATTTAACTCCAGCTGAGCAAGCTGAAAAAGAAGCTGCTGGAATGGTTCCAGTTGTGCGTTTCCGTGTTCCTCGTGACACAACGTATAGTTTTGACGATTTAGTTAAAGGTCCTATTAGTTTTGAATCAAGTAGCGTTGGTGGCGATTTTGTTATTGCAAAACGTGATGGTGTTCCAACCTATAACTTTGCTGTAGCAGTAGATGATCACTATATGGATATTACTCATGTTTTACGTGGGGATGACCATATTGCTAATACTCCAAAACAATTAATGATTTATGAAGCATTTGGTTGGGCTCCTCCAACATTTGGTCATATGACATTGATTATTAACAGCGAAACAGGTAAAAAGTTAAGCAAACGTGATGAAAGTATTCTGCAATTTATTGAACAATATCGTGATTTAGGCTATATTCCAGAAGCGATGTTTAACTTTATTGGTTTACTTGGCTGGTCACCAGTTGGAGAAGATGAAATCTTTAATCAAGAAGAATTTATTAAAATGTTCGATCCAGAGCGTTTAAGTAAATCTCCTGCTGCATTTGACTCGAAAAAACTAGAATGGATTAACAACCAATATGTAAAAGCAATGGACTTAGATACATTAACAGATGCTTGTTTAGTTCATTTAATTAAAGCAGATTTAGTTGAAGCAAATCCAACTCCTGAAAAAATTGAGTGGGTTCGTCAACTAGTAAGCTTGTACCATGAACAAATGAGCTATGGTGCTGAGATTGTTGAATTATCTGAATTATTCTTCTCAGATAAACCAAACTTAGACGAAGTTGCTAAAGAAGTTTTAGCAGGGGAAACAGTTCCTGTTGTTCTAGAAGCATTCCATAAAGTTTTAGGTGAGATTGAAACTTTTGATGTAGCTAGTATTAAAGCAGGAATCAAAACAGTTCAAAAAGAAACTGGTGTTAAAGGGAAAAACTTATTTATGCCAATTCGTGTAGCTGTTACAGGACAGTCTCATGGTCCTGAACTAGGTGAAACAATTGAACTACTTGGTCGCGATAAAGCGAAGTCCCATTTAGAAGCAGCTATTGCAAATTTAAGCTAAACGTAGTACGATAAGGATTAATTCAATGAATAAACTAAAGCAGTGATGAGAAAAGTAGTTAAATGAATGGCCTATAGAGAGTCTGTCACGGTGAAAGCAGATGCCAATAATTTAATGAAGTGCCTCTCGGAGTTGTCCTAATGAAGTTAGTAGTAGTTAGGAACGGTTCACATCCGTTACCATGTACAAGATAGGATTAGTAATGATATGGTTAACATTGACTAAGCTATGAAGAAAAGTGGAACCACGCATTTTAGAGCGTCTTTTATATACAAACGTATATATAAGGCGCTTTTTTATTTTTTTTGTAAGAGATAAGAGAAAATTACAAGCTATAATGCTAAAAAATTTGTTTAAATTCATTTTTATTAAATAAACTAGGTAAATCGTTAAAATAGGAAAGGGGATCTAGAAAATGTCTATTCGTGAAAATATAGCTGTTGTTAGGGAAAATGATCCATCTGTTAAAAGTACGATGGAAATTCTTTTAACTTATCCTGGCTTCCATGCAATTATAGCTCATCGAATGGCTCATTTTCTCTATCGCCATAAATGGTATTTAGTCGCTAAGTTGCTCGCTACAGTTTCCCGTTTTTTTACTGGGATTGAGATTCATCCAGGCGCGACAATTGGCAAACGGTTGTTTATTGATCATGGAATGGGCGTTGTAATTGGCGAAACCGCTATTGTTGGAGATGATGTTATTATTTTCCATGGAGTTACGTTAGGTGGGACAGGTAAAGATACTGGTAAACGTCACCCAACAATTGGCAATCGTGTTTTACTATCAGCGCATGTTCAAGTGTTGGGTCCTATTACTATTGGAGATAATGCTAAAATTGGAGCTTCAGCAGTCGTTTTAAAATCAATTCCAGCAAATGTAACTGCAGTTGGAATTCCAGCTAAAATTGTAAAAAAGCATCTATCTGAATAAAAATGATGTTTAACTAGTAAATTTGTTAAAATAGATATTTTGACTTTAAGTACACAATTTTCTAAACTAAGGTTAGTGAAATTAAAAGGAAATAAAGGAGATGATCTTATGTTAAAGATTTACAATACTCTTACGCGGGAAAAAGAAGAATTTGTTCCATTAGAAGCTGGACAGGTTAAGATGTATGTTTGTGGTCCGACGGTTTATAATTATATTCATATTGGAAATGCTCGTAGTACTGTAGCATTTGATACGGTTCGTCGTTATTTTGAATACCGTGACTACAAAGTTCAATACGTTTCCAATTTTACCGATGTAGATGATAAAATTATTCAAGCAGCGAATGATTTAGGTATTACGGCACCAGAAGTAGCTGAGCGTTTTATTGAAGCTTTTTATGCTGATACAGAAGCTTTGAATGTTGGAAAAGCAACTGCGAATCCTCGTGTTATGGAGAATATGGATGATATTATCGAGTTTATTCAAGCCTTGTTAGATAAAGGGTATGCGTATGAATCAGAGGGAGATGTCTATTACCGCACCCGCAAATTCAAAGATTATGGCAAATTAAGTGACCAGTCTATTGATGAATTAGAGATTGGTGCGAGCAATCGTTTAGAAGTTAAAGAAAATTTACGCAAAGAAGATCCAGTAGATTTTGCTCTATGGAAATCAGCGAAATCAGATGAGATTAGTTGGGATACTCCTTGGGGCAAAGGTCGTCCAGGCTGGCATATTGAATGCTCAGTGATGGCAACTAAATACTTGGGTGATACAATTGACATTCATGGTGGTGGACAAGATCTAGCCTTCCCTCATCATGAAAATGAAATTGCTCAAAGTGAAGCGAAGACGGGACATACATTTGCTAACTATTGGATGCATAATGGTTTTGTGACAATGGATGAGGAAAAAATGAGCAAATCGCTAGGGAATTTTGTTTTAGTCCATGACTTAATTAAGCAAGTTGATCCACAAATTTTACGTTTCTTTATGGCGACAACTCACTATCGTCGACCAATTAGTTACAACGAAGAAACGATTAATGAAGCGAAAAATAACTTAACTAAGTTAAAAACAGCTGCAGATAACTTACATTACCGACTAAGTGATGCGGAAGTGAAATTAGCTGATGACAATGACTATTTCCAACAATTAGAAGCTTTTAAAGAAGCCTTTATTACTGGAATGGATGATGATTTCAACTCGGCTAAGGGGATTACGGTTGTCTATGAGTTAGCCAAAGCAATGAACATTTATAGCGAGCAAACAACAGTGTCTAAAGCTGTAGTGGAAGCGATGCTAGGAACATTAAAAGACCTATTGTCCGTTTTTGGTGTTGAATTATCAGCGGAAAAAGAATTGCTAGATGAAAATGTCGAAGCATTGTTAGAAGAACGAGTTGCAGCTAGAGCAGCTAAAGACTTTGCGCGCAGCGATGAAATTCGTGATTTACTAAAATCTGAGGGCATTATCATTGATGATACCCCTCAAGGAACAAGATGGAGAAGAGGATAATATGGTAGAAAAAGATTGGTCATTATTAAATGGGTTAGCGTTGGCTTATATTGGAGATGCGATTTATGAAGTTTATATTCGTGATTATCTACTTCAAACAGGAAAAACACGCCCAAATCAATTGCATAAATCAGCAACAAATTATGTTTCTGCAAAAGCACAAAGTTTTCTAATGCATAAAATGTTAGAGGAAGATGGATTGCTAACAGAGATGGAAGTGACGATGTATAAACGCGGACGTAATTCTAAAAGTCATACGTCAGCAAAAAATGCTGATATCACTACGTATCGTGTGGCAACTGGCTTTGAGTCATTAATGGGTTATTTACATTTGACGAAACAAATAGAGCGTATGGAAGAATTAATTAACTGGTGTATTCAACAAATAGAGGAGGTTCAAAATGGCTCATCAAAAAAATAATTTTGGCAAAAAGGTCACACAGCAAAATCGCAGACCGAACCAAAATAAAACAACAAAACCAAAACGTGAACATGATCGAGGTCGTCAAAATCATGAACAAAGTGAAGAGCATTCTGAAATCGAAGAGGATCGTGATTTAGTTGCAGGACGCTTACCAGCCATTGAAGTCTTGAAATCAGAACGTGATATTAATAAAATCTTCTTACAAGAAGGATTAACAGGTTCAAAGATTAATGAGATTTTATCATTAGCTAAAAAACGTTCAGCACAAGTTCAGATGGTACCAAAGTCTAAGTTAGATAATTTAGTTGACGGCATGAATCATCAAGGTGTTGTTGTTGCTGCGGCAGCTTTTCAGTATGCAGAACTAGATGATTTATTTGCAGCAGCGGCTTTAAAAGAAGAAGATCCATTTTTTATTATTTTGGATGGTTTAGAAGATCCTCATAATCTTGGATCAATTATGCGAACAGCAGATGCAAGTGGAGCTCATGGAATTATTATTCCGAAACGTCGTGCAGTTGGTCTAACAGCGACAGTTGCTAAAGCTTCAACAGGAGCGATTGAACATGTTCCGGTGGTGCGGGTAACTAACTTAGTGCAAACAATTAATGAGCTAAAAGAGCGCGGTGTCTGGTTATATGGAACAGATATGAAAGGGCAAGATTACCGTAAATGGGATGCTAAATTGCCAATCGCTGTTGTAATGGGGAATGAAGGTAAAGGAATTTCTCGTTTGGTGAAAGAACAGATGGATGGTATGCTGACAATTCCAATGGTTGGACATGTGCAAAGTTTAAATGCTAGTGTTGCTGCTAGTTTACTAATGTACGAGGTTTATCGTGGACGTAATCAGGTTTAAGCAGTAAACTATGATTAGATAGAAGGACTAGAACGGAGGTGGATCAACTACTATGAAAAAAGATTTATTAATTATTGATGGTTATAATATGATTGGCGCTTGGCCGGATTTAGTAAAGCTTAAAAATCAAGATCGCATGGAAGATGCCAGAGATTTACTTTTGCATCAATTATCTAACTATCAACGTTATGAAGGCATCGAGATTTGGGTAGTATTTGATGCACAGTTCGTTCCAGGAATTCAAAAATCCTATACGCGTCACAGTGTAACAGTGATTTTTACCAAAGAAGGTGAAACGGCAGACAGTTATATTGAAGGGATTGTTTCAGAAAAGAATAATCGTTTGACACAAGTAACGGTTGCAACTAGCGACTTAGCAGAGCAGTGGGTGGTCTTTTCAAAGGGTGCATTACGGAAATCTGCAAATGAGTTGTTTAAAGATTTGAATCAATCAAAAAAGAACCTAACACTTGAAACGGAAAAATTTCATTCACAACGTTTAAGACGAAATTCGCCTTGGGATATGGAGCAATTAGTTGATTTAGAAGTATTGTTACATGATCTTTCTAAGAAGAAGAAGTCTTAGTCAGTTATAGCAAAAACTAAAAGCAAGTTGAATTTATTAACTTGCTGTAGCATATAGTGAATTGATTGAAAATTCTGACTTTTATGAGTAGTGTATTCAAAAAAGGCGAGTTTACTTTTACTAATTTTCTGGTTAAAATTTACGTATTTTTGGTCTAATGAGATCAGGATAGTGTATAGATCTAGCAATAGGGATATTTATTTACAGCTAGCTAGGGAAAGTTAATGAACTATTTTGGCGTATTGTATACTTGTATTATAGGGCTCGGTTACTACTTTTTTGTATAAGTAAACAGTACTTAGCATACGAAAAAAGTAGAAAATAAAGTTAATAAAATAAATAACTTTTGAAATTTAATTATTAGGGGGCATTTAATGAGTGAGATGGAAAAAGATCGGCCTACGGATTTAGACTTAATTGAGGGAATTAAGTCAGGTGATACAGAAAAATTTGAAGAATTGTTTAAGCGGTATCAATTTTTAGCACTTAAAGTTACACGCAGTTATGTTGTAATTGACTATGATGTAGATGATCTTTTGCAAGAAGCGCGTATTTTATTTTTTCAAGGAATTCATGAATATAAATCAGAACGAGGTATGAGCTTTGGTAACTTTTATAAGTTAAAGCTAAACCACTTTTTTTATAATTTAATTAGAAGACAAAATGCAGCTAAACGACAAGGAGCAAAATATTGTGATTCCTTAGATGAGGTGCAAGAGAATAGTTCTGACGAGGATTATCGCTATAGCCCGCAAAAAGAAGTCACACCAGAAGACATAGTTTTGGTTCAAGAAGATATGTCTAATTATTATAAATTACTTAGTAGATATGAAAAACAAGTGCTTTGGGCCTATACAAAAGGGGATGAGATTATAGATATCGCTAAGCTCTATGGAAAAAGTATGGAATCAGTCAAAAACGCGTTAAGCCGTTGTCGGACAAAATTTAATTAAAAAAAGAGGTTCATCTACTCTAATTAAAGTAGATGAACCTTTAGTTTAAAATGTGCGTTCTAACATAGTCGTTGTTAATTCCATAATAATCTCTTTTTCAGGAATATTAGGTAATTTTTTAATATCTTTTAAAGCTTTAGCTGTGTATTTTGTAGCCAAATCCTGAGCCTCAGCTAAGCCACCAAGTTCAATAACTAATTGGTGAACGGCTTGAATATCTTCTTCCGTCATCTTGTCCTTTTTGTCTAGATAAGGAGCGAAGCTTTTTGGTTGTTTACGAAGTGCAAAAATTAATGGAATACTATAAACACCTTGTCGAACATCTTCAAGAACGGGTTTTCCAAAGCTAACATCGTCTTGAGAATAATCTAGAATATCATCCATAATTTGGAAGGCCATCCCAATATGATTTCCAATATAATAACAATTTCGAGAAAACTTTTTAGATGTTCCACTTTCCAAAGCACCAGAATAGCAACTAAGAGCAAATAATTGAGCCGTTTTACCAGAAATCTGAGTTAAATATTGGCGAACAGTAATTTTTTGATTATATCTTAAATGCATCTGATCTAATTCACCCATCAAAATTCGTTCCATACCACGAGTATCGATTTCAATACTTTCTAATGAGCTAGAATAACGAGCTAATAATTTAAAGCAGACTGTGAACAAATAATCTCCCGCATAAACGGCAACATCTTTACTATATTTTGCCTGAATGGTTTGAGTTCCACGGCGTGTAGGGGAATCGTCAACAATATCATCATGAATCAAGGTGGCCATATGCAAAATTTCTAAAGCAGCAGCAATCGCACGAGCTTTTTCAGGATTTTGTTCGGTTCCAAACTTTGAAAATAATAAGGAATAAGCTGGACGTAGTAGTTTTCCACCAGAATTAATTAATTCAATAATGGTTGCTTCAATATCTTTATTCCGAACGTTGATATTTTTTTTAATTAAAGCAAGGGTTTTTTCTAACTCAACTTGTAATTCAGGATATTCTTGCCACATTGGATGAACCTTCATTTGGAAACTCCTTTCATTTGTTTAGTTGGACGATCATAAAGAGCTCGGAAATTTTTCAAAGTTTGGACATGCTCTAATAAATAATTAGCAGCAATTCCAATGGCAATTCCAGATAAAATTCCCATAAAGGAAAGCACCGGTAGATAGAGCATGACGGTCCAAGTCTGGGCAATCCAGCTGGCAACCGCAAGCTGACCGATATTATGCAAAATCCCACCAGTTGCACTAATTCCGATAATGCTTACGCGTTTAGGTCCCAATTGTTTAACTATTAGCATCCCTATATAACTAAGAAGTGCGCCAGCACAGCTATATAAAAAGGTTGATAGAGTTCCACCAAGTAAGGTCGTTAATAATAAACGCATCCAAACAACTGAAAAACTATCCTTAACTGGCAGAGTAAAAATAGCTAAAATAGTAATTAGATTTGCTAGTCCGAGTTTAGCCCCAGGAGCAAATGCAAATGGAAAAGGAATGCCACGTTCAATTAAACCAATTACAACTCCTTGAGCTGCAAGTAAAGCAATATAAACTAATTTTTGATTTTTGGTCATAAAGTTATTTCATCCTCTGTCATTGGTATTGGTGATTCTTGAAGGTTTTAAGAAATAGTATAGTGAATTAAATGAACTAAGAAAATAGATAACTCATTTTTCTCGTTAGTTACGTGCCAGAAGCTGAGTAGATTCACCCAAAGTGACCATGCCACCATCAGTTTTTCCATCAGTTGAACGAACTTCAACGATTAATTTATGTGGCAAGCACAGAATAGTTTCACCAGATTTTGAAATTGGACCAAAGCTTCGTACACAGACTAGATCACCACAATTAGCATCAATCATTTGAATATGTTCATCTTCGATTTCAAGTAAGTTATAGTCGCCATCCTTGTCTTCATAACGATAGGTATCTGTTCCTTTATGCCCAGTAAGAGTGATTTGCTTTATTGGTTTTCCATCTACAGAAATATAAGCAATCAATTGTGGAGCAGCTTGATTTGGTGCTACTTCAGTTTTTTCTTGATTTAGATAAAAGATACCAAGAGGTAAAAAAGAACCAATGGTAAGTATTGTGATAATTAAAATATCCCAAGGGCGAATCATATTAAAATACTTTTTCATGCATTCTCTCTCCTGTTATTTTTAGTCTCAATAAGCCTAAGTATAAAAAAGATAATGCTATTTAGCAATAGATTTAAGTTGAAATTAAGAAATAAATCTTTTGATTGTTATCTCAGTCAAAGTAGGATCAAATTCATTCGATAAAAAAAGGTTTAAGGCAGTCAAAAAACTGCCTTAAACCATTGATTAATGACTTATTTATCGCCGTATAATGAGCGAGGTGTACCGTACCACCATTTGCCTGCAACTTTTTGAACCCATGGAATAACATAATAATCTAAACCAAAGGCACGTCCAGAACCATTCATTAATGCTAATGCAGCAAAGATAAACCAAATGTTTACCCAATAGAACATACCTGACAAGGCGAAGCTAGCTACTAATGCGATTGTTGCAGCATTTGCTAACCATGTAAATAAACCAGCAATAATTGCCAAAGCAATCAACAATTCAAGAATTGTCATGATTT
Organism: Carnobacterium gallinarum DSM 4847; assembly: GCF_000744375.1. NCBI lineage: Bacteria > Bacillati > Bacillota > Bacilli > Lactobacillales > Carnobacteriaceae > Carnobacterium > Carnobacterium gallinarum. The sequence goes on from NZ_JQLU01000005.1 coordinate 1,616,144, forward strand.
TTTGGAAGGCAAGAGCAACTTCAGCATTTGGAATCATTACTTTCATGATTGCTTCAAACCATTTAGGAGCGTGATCGAAAACCATCATTGGATCTTCACCATAAGCATAGCTGAAACCGAAGATTGGTTTTGCAACTTCTTCAACAACTTCAGTAGCTGCTTGAGAAGCGCCAGATGTTGTATCAGTATTTTGCAACCATTCAAATGGAAGTTTAACTGAATCACCAAACCATGATTCGCCGCCAAACCAGCCAAACGTTTTCTTACCAGCTTCTAGAAGCCACATACTACCATAGAATACGCGAAGCGGAACACTCCATAATACATTACCATAACGAGCAAGGTGACCACGGAAAATATTACGTTCATCTTTAATATGGAAGAACTCGTGCATAATATATTGGAAAGCATAGTATCCAGAACGAATATCTAAGAAATATTTCAAGTTCACCATGTGTTTCATTAAAATAGCTAAGAAACCACTTAAGTGAATTTTATTGAATAAACAAGCAACGCCGTAACGTCCACCAATTGAAACCATAAAGCCTTGATAGTTTCCTTTATAAGCATGTTTTTCAGAACCGTCAATCTCAGCGATGATATTTGCAGCAGCAGTGTGAGCAGTACCTTCAGCAGCCTGAACGATTTGTGGAGTTGGTGTATTTTCAAATTCTTCAAAATAAACTAAATCTCCAATAACATAAACATCTTTTAAATCTTTTGCTTCCATGTATTCATTTGCAACTAGACGTCCAGCTCGAGCAGCTTCCATACCGAATTCAGCAGTATCAGAGTTTGCTTTAACACCAGCAGTCCAAATTAACGTATGTGTTGGAATAGTTTCGCCGGATTTTAAGATAATATGATCTTCTTTAACTTCAACGATAGGAGCTTCAGTTAAAATTTTGATTCCTTTTTTCGTCATGTAACGTTCTGCTTTACCAGCATCATTACGATCTAACATATTTAAGATTGTTGGAGCAGCTTCGATTACGTATAATGTAATTTCATCAACTGAGATTTTATTATCTTTTGCTAAACGAGCTTTCCATTCTAATAACTCCCCAACCATTTCAATCCCAGTAAAACCAGAACCACAAACAGTGAAGGTTAACATTGCTTTACGTTTTGCTTCATCACGAACTTTAGCAGCTTTTGCAACAGTTTCTTCAATATGAGCGCGTAATTTTACAGCATCTTCCCATGACCATAAAGTATAACCATGTTCTTTAACACCTGGAGTACCAAAATCATTAGGTTCGCCACCCATACCTAAAACTAGGTAATCGTAGCTGTAGCTACCATGTTCAGTAGTGACAACTTTTGTATCGTGGTCAACATTTGTTACGTTATCCGTTACTAAGTTAACATTTTTCAAACGACAAAACAGACGTTGTAAGTCATATTGGACAGCCTGTGGTTCAGTACGAGCCCCAGCAATCTCATGTAATTCAGTCATCATAGTGTGGTATGAATGACGGTCAATTAAAGTAATGGTTACATCTTTATTCTTCTTATACTTTTTAGCTAGTTTTTTTGTTGCAGCGACTCCAGCATAACCTGCACCGATAACAACAATATTCTTTCCGGCCATTTGTATCTCTCCCTTATATTCATAATGGGAACTTTGTTTGCTGTTTATTATTTTAGAGACTTTAATTTAGGAAATACTATTTTGTTTTTTGCAGCCATGTTAATTTTTGATATGACTACAACAGCAATTAATAATTTTATGGATTTTCAAAAGGCGAAGGACGAGGGATATAAAGATCAAGTGAATGTAATTGGACAAGAAAAAATCCCAGAAAAGCTAGTTGCGTTCTTAATTATTTTTATGCTAGTAGTTGCTTCGTTATTAGGATTGTTATTAGTTTATAGAACAGATATTTTACTCTTTTTTATTGGAGGGATTTGTTTTTTTATTGGAATTTTTTATACTTTTGGTCCAGTTCCAATTTCACGAATGCCAGTTGGAGAGTTATTTTCAGGAGTTACAATGGGGTTTGGTATTTTCTTCATAGCGATTTATGTAAATGTAATGTCAGGCACATTAATGAATTTAACCTTTGCACAACATGGATATCAGTTTGCTTTAGTAGGTAATTATTTAGATTTATTGATTATTTTACTAGTATCCATTCCAGCGATATTTACTATTGCGAATATAATGCTAGCCAATAATTTATGCGATTTAGATGAAGACATTGTCAACCATCGCTATACGTTAGTCTTTTATATTGGACGTAAGATGGGCGTTCTTTTATTTAATACATTAATTTATGCATCCTATTTTGCTATTATTTTGGCAGTTGTGTTAAGAATTTATCACCCGATTATGTTACTTACGTTATTAACAGTAATTCCAGTTCGGAAAAATTTAGCAACGTTTAATCAAAAACAAGTCAAATCAGAAACATTTGTCTTATCTATTAAGAATTTAGTATTAATTAATGGGGCTTCGGTTATTTTGTTAGCCATTAGCTTAGTATTTTAAAATAACAATAACAGTTTGTTATGTTTGAAATTTGACTTTAATGCAAAAAAATAGAATTTGACAGCACAACTAAGTGATGGTAAATTAAATAAGATAAGAGTCGTCTGCACAAAAGAAAGTACGGTGAAAAGATGAGTAGCAAAAAAACAGCATTAGCATGTTCAGTTTGTGGATCAAGAAATTATGCCAAAAAAGTAAATGAAGGCAACCGCACTGAACGTTTAGAGATAAAAAAGTTTTGTAAATATTGTAATCAACATACACTACATCGTGAAACAAAATAATTAGAAAGTAGGGACATAGAAATGGGGAAATTTCTTAAGGGCGTAAAAAGTGAAATGAAACAAGTTACTTGGCCAACTGGAAAAGAATTAAGAAAATACACAATGACCGTTTTCGGAACAGTATTTTTCTTTGTTATTTTCTTTATGGTTGTCGATTTTGGTATTAAGTCTATTTTAGATTTATTTATCAAATAAATTCATTGGCGAATTGGCACCAAAAATGGTATACTAATCTATACATTAAACGCAATTGACCTTCTTTTCAGAAAATAGAAGGTTTTTTTGTATGTTGTGATAAAAATAAATATTAGGAGTGTTAAACGTGGAACAGATTGAAAGCGAAAAACAATGGTATGTGTTACACACGTATTCTGGCTATGAAAATAAAGTGAAGCAAAATATTGAGTCACGTTCAAATAGTATGGGAATGGAAGATTACATTTTCCGTGTAGTTGTTCCTGAAGAAGAAGAAACTGAAACTAAAAATGGGAAAGAAAAAATAAACATGAAAAAAACCTTCCCTGGTTATGTTTTAGTCGAAATGATCATGGCAGATGATTCTTGGTATGTAGTTCGTAATACTCCAGGAGTAACTGGATTCGTTGGATCACATGGTGCTGGTAGTAAGCCTGCGCCACTATTAAATGAAGAGATTGAAGTGATTTTACGTCGCTTAGGTATCAGCAATCGTCATCAAGAGCTTGATTTTGAAGTGAATGATACAGTAACTATTATCGAAGGTGCATTTAGTGGCTTAACTGGTAAGATTACTGAGATTGACAATGAACGTGCAAAACTAAAAGTAAATGTTGAGATGTTTGGACGCGAAACAAGTACTGAACTTGATTTTGAACAAATTGATTCACTATAAAAATAGCATGAGAAAGTGGCTGACAATTGAAAAATTGTTAAAAGCCACTTTTTTTTATTTCCTAGTAATTCCTTAATAAATTTTGTGAGTTTCCTGTGCTATACTAGGAACAAATAAAAATAGAAAATTTGATTTTAAAAAGAAGCGGAGGGGGAAATAAATGAAAAAGATTTTACTTGGAGTCAGTGTGTTACTCCTTGTTGGGATTGGATATGGTGCTTTTTTCTTTTTTAGTGAACCGCAAAATCAACCAATCTTGCCAGAAAAGAAAACGACTGCCAAAGGGACATCCACAGAAAGGGACTCTAGCCGTCAAGCCTCAGAGTCTGACAGTGACAGTAAAGGGAGTCAAAATAAACCAACTATTTTTATTCATGGTTACAGTGGCGGCAGGAATTCATTCGGGGGTATGATTAATCGATTTGCTAAAACTGGTGAAGGAACGACATCTTTGATTGCTACTATTGAAGGCGACGGAACAATTAGCTATCAAGGGGACTATAAAAAAGATCAGTCGAATCCTATGATTCAAGTGTTGTTTGTTGAAAATAGAAGCACGGAAGAAAATCAAAGTGGGTGGATTAAGAAGTTGCTACTCTCATTAAAAGAGAAGTATGATATTCAAGAATTCAATGCCGTTGGTCATTCAATGGGCGGCGTTAGCTTAGTAAACTACATTACAATGGTTGGTTCTGATCCGCAATATCCAACAATGGACAAATTAGTTTCGATTGCTGCACCTCTAAATGGCTTGGAAATCGGGAATGATGGTGTAACGGATTATGATTTAACTTCGACTGGTCCAAAAACGTTAACCGAGCGTTATCAGAATTTCATGGACTCTCGCACGAATATTCCAGTAGATTTAGCAGTCTTGTCAATTGCTGGTGATAAAGAAGATGGAACAAAGAGTGACGGTTCAGTTTCAGTAGCAAGTGCGTTGTCAAGTAAATTTATTTTTGAAGGACAAGTTGAGGATTATCGAGAAATGACCTTTACGGGAGCCAAAGCAGCCCATAGCCTTCTTCACGAAAATACAGCAGTAGATAAAGCTGTTGCAACTTTTTTATGGAAAGAGAAAAAGTAATTGTGCTGAATAAAGGCTTTTTTCTGAGAACTACTTGCTTTAATAAATAAAATCTGCTATATTGTTTAGGTACGTTTTAACGTATGTAAGAAAGTGGGAGGGGAAATATTAACCCCATTAACCACATCACGGACTCAATCAAGGAGGTATGTCTCGTGGCTAAAAAAGTTGTTAAATTAGTTAAATTGCAAATTCCTGCAGGTAAAGCAAATCCAGCTCCACCGGTAGGTCCTGCGTTAGGTCAAGCACAAGTGAATATCATGGGATTCTGTAAAGAATTTAATGCACGTACTGCTGATCAAGCTGGATTAATTATTCCAGTAGTAATCTCTGTATATGAAGATCGTTCATTTACATTTATTACAAAAACACCACCTGCTGCTGTTTTACTTAAAAAAGCTGCTGGTATTGAATCTGGTTCAGGTGAACCAAATACTAAAAAAGTTGCGACAGTTAAACGCGATAAAGTTAGAGAAATCGCTGAAACAAAAATGCCCGACTTAAACGCTGCATCTGTTGAAGCTGCAATGCTTATGGTCGAAGGTACTGCACGAAGCATGGGTATCACAATCGAGGACTAATCTTCAACCAGGCTTCTCAGTATCGCTCATAGACTAATAAATTAGATATGAGGATTAAGTGGGAGGTAAAACCGTTATAACCACAATCAAGGAGGAAAAAGAACATGGCTAAAAAGAGCAAACAGTATTTAACTGCTGCAAAGCAAGTTGATATTTTAAAAGCTTATTCAGTAGAAGAAGCAGTTGCTTTAGTAAAATCAATCGATTTCGCTAAATTTGATGCAACAGTAGAAGTCGCTTATAGACTTGGAGTTGATCCTAAGAAAGCTGACCAACAAATTCGTGGGGCAGTTGTTCTTCCAAATGGAACAGGTAAAACTCAACGCGTCTTAGTATTCGCTAAAGGCGAAAAAGCTAAAGAAGCAGAAGCAGCAGGAGCAGATTACGTAGGTGATTCTGATCTTGTTCAAAAAATTAGTGGTGGATGGTTCGACTTCGATGTTATCGTTGCAACACCTGACATGATGGCTGAAGTTGGTCGTCTTGGACGTGTGTTAGGACCTAAAGGCTTAATGCCTAACCCTAAAACTGGTACTGTAACAATGGATGTAACTAAAGCTATCAATGAAATCAAAGCTGGTAAAGTAACTTACCGCGTTGATAAAGCTGGTAACGTACAAGCTCCAATTGGTAAAGTATCATTTGATGATGCAAAATTAGTAGAGAACTTTAAAACTATCAACGATACAATGATGAAAGTTAAACCTTCTTCTGCTAAAGGTCAATACATCAAAAACATTACAGTTACAACAACTTTCGGTCCTGGCGTAAAAGTTGACCAAGGTTCATTTTAATTAAAAAAACCTTGACCTGGATGATTGTACTTGGTACAATCATTTAGGTTAATAAATAATACCGAAGACAGTAGGTAGCGAAAGCTATAAAATCCTACCGAGGATGAATATATGCGTAAGCATAAAACTATCCCTCTATGTCTAAGGTGACATGGGGCTTTTTATTTTGTGCCACTATGACTAACGCTTTGCGTCAGAATAGATATAGCAAAATACAAGACGAATGAAATGAGGGTTGTCCCCTTACAGTTTTCTGTATCGAGACTAATTTTTATCGATATCGTTCCAATCCCAGACAATCTACTAGGAGGTGAAATTCTAATATGAGTCAAGCAGCTATCGCTACAAAACAAGCAATCGTTGAAACTGTAACAGTAAAATTTACTGATGCAGCATCAGTAGTTATCGTGGATTACCGTGGTTTAACAGTTGATCAAGTGACAGAATTACGTAAACAATTACGTGAAGCAGGCGTTGAAATGAAAGTTATCAAAAATTCTATTTTAAGCCGTGCCGCTGAAGCAGCTAATTTACCTGGTTTAGGTGATGTTTTCAAAGGACCTACAGCAGTAGCGTTCAGTAATGAAGATGTTATCGCACCTGCGAAAATTATCAGCGAATTTGCTGATAAAGTTGAAGCTTTAGAAATTAAAGGTGGTATTATTGAAGGAAAAGTTTCTTCAACAGAAGAAATCCAATCTCTTGCGAAACTACCGAATCGCGAAGGTTTACTTTCAATGCTATTATCAGTCCTACAAGCTCCAGTCAGAAATACTGCTCTTGCTATCAAAGCAGTTGCAGATCAAAAAGAAGAAGTTGCTTAATTCTAAGCCCTTATTCTTATGTGCAAGTTAATAAAAAAAACTACCCAATAATGGAGGAACTTAAAAATGGCATTAAATGTTGAACAAATTATTGCTGATTTGAAAGAATCAACAGTATTACAATTAAATGATTTAGTAAAAGCAATCGAAGAAGAATTTGGCGTAACTGCTGCTGCTCCTGTAGCTGCTGCTGGCGCTGCTGGTCCTGCTGCTGAAGAGCAAACAGAATTCACAGTTGAATTAACAGCTGCTGGAGACCAAAAAATTAAAGTTATCAAAGTGGTTCGTGAAGCTACTGGCCTTGGCTTAAAAGAAGCTAAAGGTTTAGTTGATGGCGCTCCTGCTGCAATCAAAGAAGGCGTATCTAAAGATGACGCTGAAGCTCTTAAAGCTCAACTTGAAGAAGTTGGCGCAACAGTAGAAGTTAAATAATTCTTAATTGAATAGTTTAAAACACGTAGGGATTTTCCCTGCGTGTTTTTTTGTAGTGAATTATTTTCATTGTTCGTTCTTGACCTGGGAAGCATTTCATAAAGTATAGTTACCTCATACTATCTTACGAAAAGGTGTGAAGAAAATGCAAGGAATGATTGAAATTATGGATGAAGTAGGATTTGAAAAATATGATGTTGAACTATTCTTCGTTAAAAACTATCTGATTATTCAACAAAAAACATTTTTGAATAAACCGATTTATATTAAAGTTTCTCTAGAAGACATCCAAGAAGTGAATGTAAGTAAAGTCGATGATTTACCGAAAATAACTTTAACTACCAAAAAACATTTAGTTCATATTACTGAAAATGGTAGCCTTTGTATCATGAAAATTGCTCAGTTTGTTTTACAAGCCTATATGAACGTAGAAAAACAATCTGCATAAGGGAAAATAATAAATTCTGATTGCTTTTTATTATGCTAGAATAAAAGTAAAAGGATGGTGAAGGTTGTTTGAATATAAAAGATATTGCACTGTTATCAGAATGTTCAATTTCTACGGTTTCCCGAGTGTTGAACAATCATCCTTACGTTTCTGAGGAAAAGAAGCAACGGGTGCTAAAGGTAATCGCTGAAACGGACTACGCACCTAACAGTAAAGCTAGAGAATTACAAGCGGGGAAGTCGCGGAACATTGGCGTAGTCGTACCTGGTATTGATTTTGCTTACTTTAATCAACTAATCAGCGGGATTTTGCAAGCAGCTGTAGAACAAAACTATATGGTTACTTTGTTGCCGACTAATCATGATAAAGATACGGAAGCTCATTATTTTAAACAATTGAAAAATAAACGTTTCGATGGAATTATTGTTGCCTCTCGGGTTCATGAACTTGCTGAGATTGAACAATTTACTCAATATGGACCGATTGTTTGTTGTGAGGATACGGGATCTTATCAGGTTGCCAGTGTTTTTGTAGATCGTTTAAGTGCGTATAGCCAAGTGTTTCAAGAGTTAAAAGTAGAAGGTGTTGAAAAAATTGGCATTACATTAAGCCGTAAAACACGAAACAGCAACAGTGCCAAATTTACTTATATGGCCTATGAACGTTTTTTTGATCCGATTCAGCCTGAATATATTGTAAACTATTGTTATGACAGTCAAAGTGGGATGGAAGCTGGAGAATATTTTAGCAACTTAGAGGAGAGTCAACGACCGGAAGTTATTTTTACAAATAATGATGAAGTTGCAGCAGGAATTTATCAAATCTACCAAAATAAAAACCTACCCGTTCAGATTATTGGTCAATTAAATATGTATCTAAGTGAAATTTTGCAAATTTCTACAATTGATTTGCATCTACAAAAAATTGGCTATCATGCATTTAATTTATTGAAAAATCACTCGATTGAAAAAGTAAGTTTCGCACCAACTTATATTAGGCGTTAAAAATAAACTACCTGTCTTGAATAAAGAATCTAGTATGAAGAAGATTCTCTGTTCAGAACAGGTAGTTTGTTTAGCTAAGTTCTTTATTCTCCAAAAGGATGTCCTCATGATAAATATCAACACGTTGCTGAACATGGATTTCGCCCCATAAGCAAAGTAGCTCTAATACGGGAGCTAACGATTCTCCATAAGTACTTAAGGAATATTCAACTTTAGGAGGAACTTGTTCGTAAACGGTACGATTGACAACACCATCTAATTCTAGCTCTCGAAGTTGCTGAGTCAGCATTTTTTGTGTGATTTTAGGCATTAATCGTTTTAATTCAGAAGTACGCTTAGTATCATGTTTCAAATGGCAGAGAATAATAGGCTTCCATTTGCCACCGATGACGTCAATTGTTGCTTCAACTCCAATGTTATAAACAGTTGTTTTCAGTTTATCAGCTCGCTTTAATTGATTTATGAGTACTTTTTAGTACCTATAGTACAAAAAAGTACCTACTTCCTATTTAGAAGTGTTAGGTATATAGTATACTCATATCACAAAAAAGTAAATCAATTTATGGAGGAAATGAAATGAATTTAACATTTGCAAGTACAACGCTATTAAACAACAAAGTGGAAATGCCTCGTTTAGGATTAGGTGTTTTTCGTGTGGAAGATTATGATGAACTGGTTAATGCTGTTAAAACAGCGATTGCTGAAGGATATCGTAGTATTGATACCGCAAGTATCTATGGTAATGAAGAAGCTGTTGGAGAAGGAATTCGTCAAGGCCTAGCTGTAACAGGGCTAAAACGTGAAGATTTGTTTATCACCTCTAAAATTTGGACAGCAGATATGGGCTATGATAAGGTAGAATTAGCTTATCAAACAAGTTTAACGAAAATGGGCTTAGATTATTTAGATTTATACTTAATTCACTGGCCAGTAGCAGACAAATTTATTTCGACATGGAAAAAAATGGAAGAACTTTATTCAGCAGGTAAAATTCGTAGTATTGGTGTAAGTAATTTCCAAATTCATCATTTAGAAGAGTTATTTGCAGCAACTGAGATTAAACCAGTGATCAATCAAGTAGAATATCATCCTAAATTAAATCAAAAAGCATTACAAACTTTCTTAAATCAACATGATATTCAAATGGAAGCTTGGTCACCTTTAATGAATGGTGAGATTTTAACTAATCCAATGATTTTAGAGTTGGCTGAAAAATATGCTAAATCTGCAGCACAAATTGTGTTACGTTGGGATTTGCAAAACAATGTAGTGACGATTCCAAAATCAACAAATGCAGAACGTTTAGCACAAAATAAAGATGTTTTTGATTTTGAATTAACCGAAGCGGATATGCTAGCCATTGAAGCGTTGAATGAAGACCGTCGTATCGGTCCAGATCCAGATAACTTTGACTTTTAATGAACTAAGGAGGAAGCAACTATGGAAATGTATTTAACCGGGAAGACAGCTTTAGTTACAGGTTCAACTAAAGGAATTGGGAAAGCAATTGCTTTTGAGCTTGCTAAAGAAGGTGTTGATGTCCTTATTAATGGTCGGAATGAGGCAGTTGTATTAGATGTTGTTAGAGAGCTAAAAGAGCAGTATCCTATGACAAATCCATTACCAGCAGCTTTTGATATTGCAACAATAGATGGAACGAACCAATTAACAAAAGCTTTTCCAGAAGTCGATATTTTAGTGAATAATTTAGGGATTTTTACGAATTCAGATTATTTTAAATTAACAGATGAGGATTGGAAGCATTATTTTGAAGTCAATGTATTAAGTGGCAATCGTTTAGCACAATTTTATTTGCCTAAGATGTTAGTGAAAGATTCAGGGCGAATTGTCTTTATTGCCAGTGAAGTAGCAGTGATGCCTGATGAAGAAATGCCTCAATACAGTATGTCGAAAACAATGCAGCTAAGTTTATCCAAGACATTAGCAAAATTAACAAAAGGAAGTAAAGTGACTGTAAACACGGTAATGCCGGGTTCGACAATGACTGAAGGTGTTGTAGAGATGCTAGAAAATTGGTTTCCGGATTCTACGGAAGATCTTGTTGAAAAAGGCCGCCGCTTCATGTCAGAAAATCGCCCCCACTCATTAATTCAAAAGTTTATTGAACCAGAAGAAATTGGGCGCATGGTTGCATTTGTAAGTAGCCCGATGGCGAGTGCTTTCAATGGCGCTGCTATTCGAGTAGATGGTGGATTGGTACCAACGCTTTATTAAATAAAAGTAAGCTAGTAAATCTCGTATTCTTTTAGAAACGAGATTTTTTGCTGTTATTAAGGGAATGTATGTTCTATAATAGGTGGAGACGAATTAGAAAAGGGGTGGATGAGATGGTGAGGAAAAGAATTGCGGTGCGTCAATTAGTCAGTTTTATTTTACGAAAAGGCAGTATTGACCAACGGTTTGCCAGCTCCGCTCATACAGCTCTAGAAGGAACACGATTGCATAAGAAAATCCAAAAAGCAGCAGGAGAAAGCTATCAAGCCGAAGTTTTCTTAAAAAAAACGCTGCTCATGAATGGATTGGATTATACGATTGAAGGTCGTGCCGATGGTGTGATTCGAGAAGAAGAGACAATGGTTATGATTGATGAGATTAAAACCTCTGAAACACCATTTGATTTATTAGATGATGCTGAAAAAGAATTGCATTGGGGACAGTTAAAATGTTACGGCTATTTATTGTGCCAAGCAGAAAATCTATCAGAAGTTAGACTGCAGTTAAGTTACTTTCAAACAACAACGGAAGAGTTAACAAAAGTACAAGAAGTTTGGAGTCAAGAAGAATTAACGCAATTTTTTTATGATTTAATTCAAAAGTATGAAAAATGGTTGATTTTTAGTTCCAATTGGACAAAATTGCGGAATCAATCGATTCAAGAATTGGAATTCCCATATGGAAGCTATCGGAATGGGCAAAGAGAATTAGCGGTAGCGGTATATAAGACGATTTTAACGGAGCAAGAGCTTTTTTGTGAGGCACCCACTGGAATTGGAAAAACAATGTCGACTTTATTTCCAGCAGTGAAGGCTATTGGAGAAGAAAAGGCTGAAAAACTCTTTTATCTAACGGCTAAGACTATCACTAGGCAAGTCGCTGAAGATGCAGTTGCAGAGATGGAGCGTAAAGGATTGCGTCTCAAGAGTGTCACGATTACTGCGAAGGATAAAATTTGTTTTTTAGATGAACGGATTTGTAATCCAGATCATTGTATTTATGCTCGAGGGTACTATGATCGTTTGAATGAAGCGATGTTTGATTTGCTGACAGCAGAGGACCAGATTACTCGTAGTGTTGTAGAAAAATATGCGGTTAAATATACTATTTGCCCTTTTGAACTGTCATTAGATGTGAGTTTGTGGTGTGATACGATTATATGCGACTATAATTATTTATTTGATCCGAATGTGTATTTGCGCCGTTTTTTTACAGAAGAAAAAAATGAATATGTATTTCTAATTGATGAAGTGCATAACTTAGTGGAACGCTCTAAATCAATGTTTTCTGCCAGTCTATCAAGAAGTCAAATTAGTCGGTTGAAAAAAACGGTTCATGGAGAAGATCCGAAATTAGTTCGTGCTGTCAATCGATTAGATAAGGATTTTGTAGCGTTTAAAAAGAACTGTGAAGGTCGAGATTTTCTAGTTCAAACTGAACCTGCAGATACATTTGTGAAACATATTGCCAAATTTACAGAAGCGGCAAAGGCATGGCTGCCTTTGAATTTGCAATCTGAGCATCAAGCAGAATTGTTGGCTGTTTATTTTGATGCATTAATGTATTTAAAAATTGCTGAGCTTTATGATGAACGTTATGTGACTTATATTCAAGTGAAAGGTCATGAAGTGACAATCAAACAACTTTGTTTGAATCCGTCCTATTTATTGAATCAGGCATTAAAGTTAGGCAAAGCAGCGATTTTATTTTCAGCAACCTTATCGCCAATTAGCTACTTCTCACAAGTATTGGGTGGCACAGAAAATCCATTATGCTATCAGTTGCCATCGCCATTTTCAATGGAAAATCAATTGTTATTAGTCTCAAATTATATTGATACTCGCTATCAAAATCGCGAAGATAGCCTTGAACCGATTGCAGATAGTTTGTCAGCGCTAATTAGTGGAAAAAAAGGCAACTATTTATTTTTCTTTCCATCTTATCATTATTTAGATGCGGTATATGCTGTTTTTTCTAGTAAATATCCTCACTATCAAACGATTATTCAAGCTTCAGATATGGATGAAGCAGAACGAGAAGCTTTTTTAGCTGAATTTGTAGCAAATCCTCAGGAAGGTCTGGCTGGTTTTTGTGTGTTAGGTGGGATTTTCTCAGAGGGAATTGATTTAAAGGGAGATCGTTTGATTGGTGTAGCAGTTATTAGTGTTGGTTTAGGGCAATTGAATTTAGAGCAAGATTTAGTTAAGAAATATTACGATCATGAGAATGGACAAGGCTATCAATATGCTTACCAGATTCCAGGAATGAATAAAGTTTTACAGGCAGCTGGTCGAGTGATTCGTGGCAGTCAGGATCTAGGTGTGGTGCTATTGTTGGATCAACGTTTTGATTCTGGTCGCTATCGAATGCTTTTTCCAGAACACTGGTCGAATGCTAGATTAGTAACAAGTAAAGAGCATGTTGTAAATGAAATTCAACAATTTTGGAATAAAAAAAATTTAATCTAATCTGAGAGTAGGAACTTTTCAGAAAACAGTGTAGAATATAGAGAGAAAATGAAAAGTGAAACGAGGAATGAATAAGATGGCAGATCATTATTACACAAATAAACCTTCCGCTATTTCAAAAGAAGCGGCTTGGTCTTATAAATTAAAAGGGTATGAATTTAAATTTGTGACAGATCAAGGAGTGTTTTCAAAAAAGACAGTTGATTTTGGTTCACGTTTATTAATAGAAACCCTTGATTTAACTGAATTAGTTGCTGGGGATATTTTAGATGTTGGCTGTGGGTATGGTCCGATGGGGTTATCACTAGCGAAAGCGGCGCCAGAGCGTCAAGTTGAGATGGTGGATGTAAATGAACGTGCGTTAGGCTTAGCTAAGCAAAATGCTTCTAATAATCGTGTGGGAAATGTGGATATTCATATTTCAGATATGTATGATGAAGTTAAAGGGAAAGAGTTTGCAGCGATTGTTAGTAATCCGCCGATTCGCGCTGGAAAAGAAGTGGTTCATGGCATTTTAACTGGAGCCTATCATTACTTAAAAGATGGTGGTAGCTTAACTGTTGTCATCCAGAAAAAACAAGGAGCGCCTTCAGCTAAAGCGAAAATGGAAGAAACTTTTGGCAATGCAGAAATCATTGAAAAAGATAAAGGTTATTGGATTATTCAGAGTGTTAAAGAAGTTTAAGGATATGGATTCAATTAGCTAGATTGTAGAATTGTAGAACTATTTCAAAGGATAACAAGAATAATGTTATTTTGAGAAATAAATGAAGCAGTTTACTTTCTAGCTTTTTTTATGGTTTGTATTACTAAAATAATTAACAATAAGTTTTGTTTGATGTATACTAGATAAAATAAAAAAAATGGAGGAAAGCAAAATGGAGTATATTAAACTAATTGGTATTTTAATTATTTTGGTAGGTTTTATTTTTAAATTTGACACAATTGCAGTTGTGTTAGTTGCGGCATTAGCTACAGCACTTGTATCAGGTATATCATTTATAGATTTTTTATCGTTATTAGGAGAGGCATTTGTTTCAAATCGAATGGTGACGTTGTTCTTACTGACTTTACCGATGATTGGATTATCTGAGCGTTTCGGTTTACGTCAACAGGCAGTTATTTTAATTGAAAAAATTAAAGGGTTAACACCTGGACGTTTCTTAACAATATATATGTTTATTCGAGAGATTGCTGGAGCGTTATCGATTCGTGTGCAAGGACAAACGCAATTTATTCGTCCGATTGTTAATCCGATGGCACAAGCTGCTGCAGAAAATAAATATGGGGAAGTTAGCGAAGAGGATCAAGAGAAAATTAAAGCAAGATCGGCAGCTACTGAAAATTTTGGTAATTTCTTTGCACAAAATACCTTTGTTGCTGCTTCAGGAGTGTTATTAATTGCAAGTACGATGGATTCTTTAGGATACAAAGTATCTACTATCTCCATCTCGATTGCTTCAATTCCCATTGCTCTAATAATGTTAGTATTAGTTGGGATTTATAATGTACTATTTGATAAGAAAATGGCAAAAAAATATAATGCTAAAAATAGCACAGGTGCTAAAAAAGAAAAAGGAGAAGGATAAAATATGGAAAATATTGCAGGAAGTATTTTAGAAATCTTCTATATATTAGTCGGGTTATTATTAGTCATGACTTCGGTTCGTGTCTTTCAGGATCAGACAAATCCAGTTCGTATAGGAACTGCAGCTTTTTGGTTCTTGCTTGGGATTGTTTTTGCAGCAGGGAATTATATTCCCTTTATAATAGATGGTATTTTGATTTTAGCCATGGGTGTTTTAACGTTATTTAAACAAGTGAAGTTAGGTAAAGTTGCAGATTTAAGTGAAGAAGAATCAGAAAAATCAGCAGCTAGAATTGGCAACAAGGTCTTTCTTCCATGTATTTCATTAGCTGTTATTGCAGTAATAATTGCGCAATGGGCGCCATTTGGTCCATTGTCAGGTCAAATTGGAATCGGGATTGCAGCTGTTTTATCACTGCTTATTGCTGTTTTTGTTACAGAAGCAAAACCAAAAACTGTTTTTGATGATGCAGATCGTATGCTGCAACAAGTTGGGACAACTGGGATTTTGCCACAGTTATTAGCGGCTTTAGGAGTTGTCTTTAATGCAGCAGGTGTTGGGGCAGTTATTTCTGGTGGGATTTCAGGGTTTGTACCTGAAGGAAATCGCTTAGTTGGAGTTATTGCGTATTGTTTAGGAATGGTTATCTTTACAATGATTATGGGAAATGGTTTTGCGGCTTTTACAGTAATTACAGCGGGAATTGGGATTCCTTTTGTGATTGCCCAAGGTGGAGATCCTATTATTGCGGGGGCATTAGCAATGACAGCAGGATTTTGTGGAACTTTATTAACACCAATGGCAGCTAATTTTAATGCATTGCCAGCAGCGTTATTAGAAATGAAAGATACGAATGGTGTAATTAAAGCACAAGCTCCGCTAGCGATTATTCTAATTATCATCCATATCGTATTAATGTATTTCTGGGCATTTTAGTGGTAAAATTTAACTAATAAAATTGAGCTGTAGAGAAGGGAAGAATAGACAATGAAAATTCTTGTTACAGGTTTTGATCCGTTTGGTGGCGAACTTATTAATCCAGCATTAGAAGCAGTTAAAGGTTTAGCACCAGTTATTAATGGAGCTGAAGTAATTCAATTAGAAATTCCAACTGTATTTGGCAAATCCGCAGAGGTAGTCAAAAAAGCGATAGAAGAACATCAACCAGATGTTGTTTTAAATATTGGTCAAGCTGGTGGGCGTTTCGCTGTTTCGCCAGAACGTGTAGCCATTAACGTTGATGACGCACGAATTGCAGACAATGAAGGCAATCAGCCAGTAGATGAAGACATTCAAGCAGATGGTGAGACTGCCTATTTTACGCAATTGCCAGTTAAAGCAATGGTGACTGCAATCAAAGCGGCAGGAGTTCCAGGAAGTGTATCAAATACAGCTGGAACATTTGTCTGTAACCATATTATGTACCAAGTTCAATATTTAATTGCAAAAGAATACCCTAACATTAAAGGTGGATTTATCCATGTTCCGTATAGTCCAGAACAAGTATTAGATAAGGCGAATCAGCCATGTATGAGTTTAGCAGATATGACTAAGGCATTGACTGCGGCGATTGAAGCGATTGTTGAATTTGATGGTAAAGCTGATTTGAAAGCAGTTGGAGGTGCCATTCATTAATGCAAGACGTACACCCACATCCGCTATTTGCCTATGGAAGTTTAATGAAAGACTTGTTTAATTATCAAATTTATTTGAAAGGCAAGGTCGTAGGAACTCCGATAAAAGCTAGAATTAAAGGAGAACTTTATCATTTAACAGAAAAAGGGTATCCAGCGTTGCTATCAGGTAATGACTGGGTATATGGGGAAGTGTTTGAACTAAAAGATTTTCAGACTACATTGAAAAAACTTGATAAGTTAGAAGGATATTCTGGTAATCAAGCCAGTGGAAACGAGTATGAGCGTGAATTAGTCAAAGTAAATATCTATAATTCAGTAACGGAATTATATGATGGCGAGCTGGATGTTTATTGCTACTTATATCGCCTAGATAACGATTCAGAGTTTACTCAAAAAAGTATATATTTGCCAAGTGGGGATTGGCATCAATTAGCCAAAAAATAATAAACAAGTAAAAGTCACCAGGATTCTAATTAGGTGGCTTTTTTCATTGACAAAGCCAAAAATAAAGGTTATACTATTTTAATGCAAATACTGTGTTCAGTAGCATGAAATTCGTCCTGAAATATTGTCCAGAACGAGTTTTTAAAGGAAGAAACAAAAGAAAATGTGAATTTTAGTTTAAAATGTCACGGATCTTTTGGTTTTTTTTTGCCAAAAAATAGCAAAAAAAGAGTTTTGTTAACAGTTTTTAATAATTGTAACTCGTTTGTAATATTACTGCTTTTGGCGATTGTTATTGTGCATTGTAAATATGTTTTGAGGGGTGAATAGGTTGGCAGGCCACTTAGTAAATTACGGTAAACACCGTACACGAAGAAGTTTTGCACGAATCAGCGAGGTTCTAGAACTTCCAAACTTAATTGAAATTCAAACAGATTCCTACCAATGGTTCTTAGATGAAGGATTACGTGAAATGTTTAAAGATATCTCACCAATCGCCGATTTCGCAGGAAATCTATCATTAGAATTTGTTGACTATCAGTTGTACAGCCCAAAATACACTGTTGAAGAAGCAAGAAGTCATGACGCAAATTACTCAGCACCGCTACATGTAAAATTGCGTTTGCAAAATAAAGAAACTGGTGAAGTTAAAGACCAAGAAGTATTCTTTGGAGACTTCCCATTAATGACTGACATGGGAACATTTATCATCAACGGAGCGGAACGTGTTATTGTATCTCAACTTGTTCGATCACCAGGTGTTTATTTCCATGGAAAAGTTGATAAAAACGGTAAACAAGGTTTTGGTTCAACAGTTATCCCTAACCGTGGCGCATGGTTAGAATTTGAAACAGATGCAAAAGATCTTTCTTACGTACGTATTGACCGTACGCGTAAAATTCCATTATCTGTTTTAGTTCGTGCGTTAGGTTTTGGATCAGACGATCAAATTCTTGAAATCTTTGGTGATAACGAAAGTCTTCGTTTAACAATGGAAAAAGATTTACACAAAAATGCTAGCGATTCACGTGTTGAAGAAGCCCTTAAAGATGTTTACGAACGTCTACGTCCAGGTGAGCCTAAAACTGCAGATAGTTCAAGAAGCTTGCTTAATGCACGTTTCTTCGATCCAAAACGCTATGATTTAGCAAATGTTGGTCGTTACAAAGTTAATAAAAAATTAAACTTAAAAACACGTCTATTTAATCAAACATTAGCAGAAACTTTAGTTGATCCTGAAACTGGAGAAATTATTGCTGAAAATGGAACATTATTAGACCGCGATATGATTAACAAAATCAGCCCGTTCATCGATGCTGGTATTAATAGTGTGACTCTTTACCCATCTGATGAAGGGGTTGTTCCAGAGCCATTTACTGTTCAAGTTATTCAAGTTGTGTCACCAAAAGATCCAGACCGTGTTGTAAACATGATTGGTAATGGTGAAGTGGATACGGCAATCAAGAACGTAACATCTGCTGATATTATTGCTTCTATGAGTTATTTCTTTAACTTACAAGAAGGAATCGGCAATGTCGATGATATCGATCACTTAGGAAATCGTCGTATTCGTTCAGTTGGTGAGTTACTACAAAATCAATTCCGTATTGGTTTATCACGTATGGAACGTGTTGTTCGTGAACGTATGTCAATCCAAGATGTTGCAACAGTTACACCGCAACAATTAATTAACATTCGTCCAGTTGTAGCTGCAATCAAAGAATTCTTTGGTTCATCTCAATTGTCACAGTTCATGGATCAAACCAATCCACTTGGTGAGTTAACTCATAAACGTCGTCTTTCTGCCTTAGGACCTGGTGGACTTACTCGTGACCGTGCCGGTTATGAAGTACGTGATGTACATTATTCCCATTATGGTCGTATGTGTCCAATTGAAACGCCTGAGGGTCCGAATATCGGACTGATTAACAGCCTATCAAGTTATGCAAAAATTAATAAATTTGGATTTATTGAAACGCCTTATCGCCGTGTTGATCGTGCCACTGGTAAAGTTACTAAACACATCGATTATTTAACAGCTGACGAGGAAGATCACTATGTTGTAGCTCAAGCAAACTCAGTCTTATTAGAAGATGGTAGTTTTGAAAGTGACATCGTAATGGCTCGTTTTATCTCTGAAAACTTAGAAGTTCCAATTAGCCGTGTTGATTACATGGATGTATCTCCTAAACAAGTAGTAGCTGTTGCGACATCATGTATTCCTTTCTTGGAAAACGATGATAGTAACCGTGCCTTAATGGGAGCTAACATGCAACGTCAAGCTGTACCTTTGATTCACCCACAAGCTCCACTTGTAGGAACTGGTATGGAATATATCTCAGCTCATGACTCAGGTGCTGCATTAATTTGTCGTAATCCTGGTGTAGTTGAATACGTTGATGCGAAAGAAGTTCGTGTTCGTCAAGAGAATGGCGCATTAGATAAATATTCAATTACTAAATTCCGTCGTTCAAACGCTGGAACATGTTACAACCAACGCCCAATCGTTTCTTTAGGAGACCG
Source organism: Carnobacterium gallinarum DSM 4847 (assembly GCF_000744375.1). Classification (NCBI taxonomy): domain Bacteria; kingdom Bacillati; phylum Bacillota; class Bacilli; order Lactobacillales; family Carnobacteriaceae; genus Carnobacterium; species Carnobacterium gallinarum. The sequence continues at coordinate 1,635,859 of NZ_JQLU01000005.1, forward strand.
TGTTGATGCTAGTGAAATTCTAGCAGATGGTTCTTCAATGGAGAACGGTGAAATGGCTTTAGGACAAAATGTCTTAGTTGCCTTCATGACTTGGGAAGGTTACAACTATGAAGATGCGATTATTATGAGCGAACGTTTAGTGAAAGATGATGTTTATACATCTGTCCATATTGAAGAATATGAATCAGAAGCTCGTGATACAAAATTAGGACCTGAAGAGATTACTCGTGAAATTCCTAATGTCGGGGATGACACATTAAAAGATTTAGACGAATTCGGGATTATCCGTATTGGTGCAGAAGTTAAAGACGGTGATTTATTAGTTGGTAAAGTAACTCCTAAAGGGGTAACTGAATTATCTGCTGAAGAACGTCTATTACATGCAATCTTTGGTGAAAAAGCTCGTGAAGTTCGTGATACTTCTCTTCGTGTACCACACGGTGGCGGCGGAATTGTTCATGATGTTAAAATCTTTACGCGTGAAGCTGGGGATGAATTATCACCAGGTGTTAACATGCTTGTTCGTGTCTATATCGTTCAAAAACGTAAGATTAACGAAGGAGATAAAATGGCGGGACGTCATGGTAATAAAGGGGTAGTTTCACGCATTATGCCTGAAGAAGATATGCCTTATATGCCAGATGGCACACCTGTTGATATCATGTTAAACCCACTTGGAGTACCTTCTCGTATGAATATTGGACAAGTTCTTGAGTTACACATCGGAATGGCTGCTCGTCAGTTAGGCATTCATATTGCAACACCAGTATTTGATGGTGCAAGTGAAGAAGATGTTTGGGAAACTGTTCAAGAAGCTGGTATGGCAAACGATGCTAAAACCATTTTATATGATGGACGTACAGGTGAACCGTTTGATAACCGTATTTCAGTTGGAATTATGTATATGATTAAATTAGCCCACATGGTTGATGATAAATTACATGCTCGTTCAACTGGACCTTACTCTCTTGTTACACAACAACCATTGGGTGGTAAAGCTCAATTTGGTGGACAACGTTTTGGTGAAATGGAAGTTTGGGCACTTGAAGCGTATGGGGCAGCTTATACACTACAAGAAATCTTAACTTACAAATCAGATGATGTTGTTGGTCGTGTGAAAACTTATGAAGCAATCGTTAAAGGTGAGCAGATTCCTCGTCCAGGGGTTCCTGAATCATTCCGCGTATTGGTGAAAGAGTTACAAGCCTTAGGGTTAGATATGAAAGTATTAGACGCTAACGATGATGAAATCGAGTTACGTGATTTAGATGATGACGACGATGTTGTGAACATCGATGCTTTAAGCAAATATGCTGAAGAGCAAGAAAAAATCCGTGCAGAAGCAGCTGAAAAAGAAAGACTAACAAACGAAGAGAACTAAGCTTTCACTAATATAGATAAAGTAGGAATACATTTGTAGAAAAGTAAAAATGCGGGAATTCTCGTTGACCTTACTTCTTCTACAAAGGTTATTCTTGAATGATACTCGAGCAGATAGGGCAGCTCAACTAATAATTAAAGGGAGGTAGGCCCCTTGATAGACGTTAATAATTTTGAAAATATGCAAATTGGTTTAGCATCGCCAGATAAGATCCGTAGTTGGTCTTATGGAGAAGTCAAAAAACCAGAAACCATTAACTACCGTACACTTAAACCAGAACGAGATGGCTTGTTCTGCGAACGCATTTTTGGACCTTCAAAAGACTGGGAATGTGCATGTGGAAAGTATAAACGAATCCGTTATAAAGGAATCGTCTGTGATCGTTGTGGCGTTGAAGTTACACGTTCAAAAGTTCGTCGTGAACGTATGGGTCATATCGAATTAGCAGCACCAGTTTCTCACATCTGGTATTTCAAAGGAATTCCAAGCCGTATGGGACTTGTTTTAGACATGAGTCCGCGTGCGTTAGAAGAAATCATTTATTTCGCTTCTTATGTAGTCATCGAACCAGGTGAAACTCCATTAGAAAAGAAACAATTGTTGACTGAAAGAGAATACCGCGAAAAACGTATGCAATATGGACAAAACTTCCAAGCAGCAATGGGAGCAGAAGCGATTAAACAATTATTGCAAGATGTACAATTAGAAAAAGAAGTTGGCGAATTAAAAGAAGAATTGAAATCGGCTCAAGGTCAAAAACGTACACGTGCAATCCGTCGTTTAGATATCTTAGAGGCTTTCCGTAATTCTGGAAATCAACCAAGCTGGATGGTAATGGACGTTGTTCCAATTATTCCTCCAGATCTACGTCCAATGGTTCAATTAGAAGGTGGACGTTTTGCAACAAGTGATTTGAATGATCTATATCGTCGTGTAATTAACCGTAATAACCGTTTGAAACGTTTATTAGATTTAAATGCACCAAATATCATCGTTCAAAATGAAAAACGTATGCTTCAAGAAGCTGTTGATGCATTGATTGACAATGGTCGTCGTGGTCGTCCAGTAACTGGACCAGGTAACCGTCCACTTAAATCACTGTCACACATGCTTAAAGGGAAACAAGGTCGTTTCCGTCAAAACTTACTAGGAAAACGTGTCGATTATTCTGGTCGTTCCGTTATCGTAGTTGGACCAAATTTAAAAATGTATCAATGTGGTTTACCAAAAGAAATGGCGATCGAACTATTCAAACCTTTCGTAATGAAAGAATTAGTAGAACGTGAACTAGCAAACAACATCAAAAATGCAAAACGCAAAATTGACCGTCAAGACGAAGCAATTTGGGATGTATTAGAAGATGTTATCCGTGAACATCCAGTTCTATTGAACCGAGCGCCTACATTGCACAGACTTGGTATCCAAGCATTTGAACCAATCTTAGTTGATGGTCGTGCCATTCGTCTTCACCCATTAGTATGTGAAGCCTATAATGCCGATTTCGATGGAGATCAAATGGCTGTCCATGTACCTTTAAGTGATGAAGCTCAAGCTGAAGCACGTATGTTAATGCTTGCAGCACAAAACATCTTGAACCCTAAAGATGGGAAACCCGTTGTAACTCCTTCTCAAGATATGGTACTAGGTAACTATTACCTAACTATGGAAGAAGACGGTCGTGAAGGTGAAGGAATGGTCTTCAAAGACTTGACTGAAGCAGTCACAGCCTACCAAAGTGGTTACGTGCATATGCATTCAAGAATTGGTGTTCAAACAAATAATATTTACAAAGAGTCAAATCATCCAATTGAAAAACCATTCTCAGATTGGCAAAGAGAACGAATTTTAATTACCACTGTTGGTAAATTATTATTCAATGAAATCATGCCTCCAGAGTTCCCTTATTTAAATGAACCAACAAACTACAATCTAGAAACAGCTACACCTGATAAATATTTTGTAGAAGCTGGTACAGATATTCCTGCTTATATTAAGAAGCAAGACTTAATCTTACCATTTAAAAAGAAAAACTTAGGAAATATCATTGCCGAAGTCTTCAAGAAATTCCATATTACTGAAACTTCTAAAATGTTAGATAGAATGAAAGATTTAGGTTACAAACATTCAACTCGTGCTGGTATTACAGTAGGAATTGCGGATATCGTTGTTTTACATGAGAAACAAGAAATCCTAGATGATGCTCATGGTCAAGTTGATAATGTAACAAAACAATTCCGTCGTGGTTTAATTACAGATGAAGAACGTTATGAACGCGTTATTGCTATCTGGAATAAAGCAAAAGATACAATCCAGATCAAACTGATGGAAAGTTTAGATGCGAAAAATCCAATCTTCATGATGTCCGATTCAGGAGCCCGTGGTAATATTTCCAACTTTACTCAGCTTGCTGGTATGCGTGGACTTATGGCCGCACCGAATGGTCAAATCATGGAATTGCCAATTACTTCTAACTTCCGTGAAGGTCTGTCTGTCTTAGAAATGTTTATCTCTACCCATGGAGCTCGTAAAGGTATGACCGATACAGCCCTTAAGACTGCCGATTCAGGTTACTTGACTCGTCGTCTTGTTGACGTTGCTCAAGATGTTATCATTCGTGAAACAGATTGTGGAACTGACCGTGGTTTAGATATTGCTGCAATTAAAGAAGGTAATGAAGTTATTGAGCCGTTGGAAGAACGTCTACTTGGACGTTATATCCGTAAATCTGTCTACAATCCAGAAACAGGTAAATTAATCATTGCTGAAAACAATATCATTACTGAAGATATCGCTAAACAAATTATTGATGCTGGTATCGAACAAGTTACAATCCGTTCAGTATTTACATGTAACACGAAACATGGTGTATGTAAACATTGTTATGGTCGTAACCTTGCAACAGGTTCTGAAGTTGAAGTTGGGGAAGCAGTTGGAACAATTGCCGCTCAATCAATCGGTGAGCCAGGTACTCAGTTAACAATGCGTACCTTCCATACAGGTGGGGTTGCCGGAGATGATATTACTCAAGGTCTTCCTCGTATTCAAGAAATTTTTGAAGCACGTAATCCTAAAGGACAAGCAGTTATCACTGAAGTTACTGGTGAAGTCATTGTCATTGAAGAGAACGCTGCTGAACGTACGAAAGAAGTTACAATCAAAGGAGCAACGGATACTCGTAGTTATCCAGTTCCTTACACTGCTAGATTAAAAGTTGCAGAAGGCGATTTTATTCACCGTGGAGCAGCTCTAACAGAAGGTTCAATCGATCCAAAACAATTATTACGTGTTCGTGATGTATTGTCAGTTGAAAACTACTTGCTACGTGAAGTACAAAAAGTTTACCGTATGCAAGGGGTAGAAATCGGCGATAAACATATCGAGGTAATGGTTCGTCAAATGTTACGCAAAATCCGCGTAATGGATCCAGGAACGACCGATATCTTACCAGGAACATTAATGGATATTAGCGAATTTACTGATAAAAACTTGAAGACGTTAGTTTCTGGTGATGTACCAGCAACAGGTCGTCCAGTCTTATTAGGAATTACTAAAGCTTCTCTTGAAACAAATAGTTTCTTATCAGCGGCTTCATTCCAAGAAACAACTCGTGTCTTAACAGATGCAGCGATTCGTGGAAAACGTGATCCATTATTAGGACTGAAAGAAAATGTTATCATCGGGAAAATTATCCCAGCAGGTACCGGAATGGCGAAATACCGTTCAATGGAACCAAAAAGTATTGGTGTAGTAAGCGAAAATGTTTATAGCATTAACGATACTATTGACACAACAGCTGAATAATTAACTCACAAATTAAAAGAGGTGCCACTCAGAATAAGTTCTGAAGGGTATCTCTTTTTTTGTTCATAAAAAAAGAGTATTCCTTTGAACCTCTTTACTTTATTGGAAAATGTACATTTGCACTAAGGGTAGGTACGCTAATTAAGCCGAAATGTCGACCAATTCCTAATGAACTTAAGAATGCAATTAAGTCAATCATTAAACTACTTAGAGAAAGTAGAACGACTAAAGCTGCTAGTAACAGAGTTCCTCCAGATAAAATTCCCAGGATTCTCATGTCAATTTTATCGCGTATTCTTTCAATAATTTGACTATGATGCTGTATATGATTCGTTGATCATTGCGAGTGTTTGTGAGAATTAGTAAAATCATAAGTTATCAAGTATAGAAGTTAGCTGAAGAGAAATAATCAGTGATTGTGATTGCAGACAGAATCAATTATAGTAGAAGAGGGGTTACATAAAACAGGATAATTAGGAGGGGCAACTGTGAAGAACGAACTATTATTTCCTTTTCAAATGAATTTATTAAAAGTCAAACGAATTTTACCGCAAAAAAACGATCGATTAACGATTCTATTTGTTATCCAAGGAAGTGTTCAACTAACAGTAAATGGTGTGGGAATCCATTTATTACCAGATGATATCTACTTGGTAAATCCAAGTGAAGAATATCAATTGACTAGTGATGAAAGTAATTTAATTCTTAATTTACAAATTTCCAGAGAAAAAATTGAAACGTATTTAAAAAAGAATTGGTATCCTCGATTTGATTGTTATTCAGATATTGGGAATGCGACAGTCGAAAAAAATCAACAATTTCAAAAAATGCGAGAGATTTTAGTTCATTTGATGGTTTCTTATTTTAAAGAAAATCCAGAATATGAATTTGAGGTTAATCAGCATCTGTTTTCATTGTTAAGTTATTTAGTTAAAGAATTTCAAGAAGTCTCAGGTATTTCAGATTTAGTCGTGGAAAATATTACAGATGAAAAAGTCTTACGAATTGTTGAATTAATCAATAAAAATTACAGTCGATCCATTTCATTAGAACGTTTGGCACAAGATGAGTTTATTTCCTATAGCCATCTATCTCGTTCATTTAAAAAGAATCTTGGAATTACCTTTACAGAATATGTTAATCAGGTTCGGTTAATGCATGCTGCGGAAGAATTGAAAGTTACCAAAGAATCCGTGCTTAAAATTGCGCTAAATAATGGATTTGCTAATGCTAAAATATTTCATAAAGTGTTTAGAAAAAAGTTTGGTGAAACACCAATGAATTATCGAAAAATGCATGAAATTCAAGATTATCCAATTGCGATAAGCACAGAAACGTCTATTTATACAGAACAAAATGGTGAACAGGCTTTGCAGGAGTTGGCGAAATATTTAGTTGAAAAGGATATTGATGATGACAATACAATTATTAAAGAAACAGATGAATTTCTAATTCCAGATGAGTATCGCACCGATTATAGAAAAACGAAAAAGATTATTAATATTGGACCAATCTTTGAAGGGAATACTGATCGAGCTCAAGCAGAGTTAAAACAACTTCAAAAGGAATTGAAATTTGATTTAATTCAATTTACTGGATTTTTCCAAGAAACAGAAGTTGAAGCACCAAATCGAATTTTATCAGATCATGTTATGAATAATTATTGGTTTGATTTTCTAAAGGAATTAGATTTAACACCAATGATTCAATTACTACTACCAAAAGAAATGAAAACTATTCAAGAAGTGCATCAGTGGTGTCAAGGAAAGTTAGATTTAATTAAACATTTTGTAAATCGTTACAATCGCCAATTTGTAGCCAACTGGTATTTTGAGTGGATTTTTGAATACAAAGGACGAGGAGAGCTGGAGCAAGAAGCCTATTTATTTTTTCAAATAAACTTAAAAAAGTTATTACCCAATAGTCATATTGGTTTTCAAACGATTACTTCGTTGTCTAAAGTGGATTTTGAAAACTTGCATAGTTATTTTAATTTATTGCAACAAAAACAATGTTTTCCAGAATTTGTTACTTTTCAAGCGGACCCAAGTGTGTTGTCCAATACATTGGAAAATTCAGTGAAAAATAAAATAGATTTCCAAAACTATCATCGAGATAGTTTGAATGTCATTCAAGAAGCTGTAAAAAAATATCATTTCCCAGAATTAGAAATCTTTATGACAGATTGGAATACATTAGTTGGGAAGGGCGATATATTAGCAGGAACTTTTTTTAGATCAGCTTTGATTTTAGAAGTAATGCTAGAATTATCAACTGAGATTTCAGGGATAGGCTTTTGGCTCAACATAAAAATCAAAGAACGTTTAACAGGAAAAAGACAAGATCATTGTTTATCAGTCTTTTTGTATGGCGGATTAAGACGCCCGCTTTATTTTGCAATCCTCTTTTTGTCTAAGTTGGGGCAAGAGAAAATAGAGTCAGGACATGGCTACTTGATTACGCGAAATGCAGAAGAAATTCAATTGTTGGTTTACAATCCATGCTATTTAAAGCCTTTGTATTCCGTTAATAATTTTCTTGTACAAAATCAAACTAAACATTGGACGATTCATCTAAAAGGATTAATCACTGGAGAATATCTAGTGCGCCACTATACCTTAGATAAAGACAATGGCGGAATTTATAACGATTGGTTAAAAATTGGTGGATATAAAGAATTAGACCAAGAATTATTGGACTATTTAGAAAAAAAGATTATGCCTAAATTTGAACTATTAAAAGAACCAGTGACTGAAGAAAGTTATCAATTTACTACAAATCTAACCATTAATGCATGTCAGCTCTATTTCTTTAAACCATTACTTTGAACAAAAAAGTAATGGCTTTTTTTGCTATCCAGATAAATTCGTGAAAATAATGGCAGAATCAGTGATAAAAATAATCAAAATAAGAAATGTGAAGTTTTTCATTAAGTTTTATACTTAAGTTGTAAAGAAAACGTTTACTTTTTCTAGGAGAAGGATAGTGAAACAAGCTATTCAAAAAAATTAATTATTATAGGAGGAAAAAAATGGAAGTACAAATGGAAAAAAAACAGGTGAAAAAGAGTAGTTTTGGATTGATATTCGCCTTAATGGCAGGCTATTCGATGATTTACATGGATAAGAGTATGATTTCAACAGCGATTATACCGATTGCTAAAAGTTTCAATCTTGATACAGGTCAAACGGGTTTAATTATGTCGTTCTTTTTCTTAGGATATTCTCTAATGCAGATCCCAGGTGGTTGGTTAGCAGATAAGATAGGACCTAAAAAAGTTTTAATGCTATCGTTATTTTTAATTTCAGTATTCTCATTTGCTTTTGGAGTGGTCAGTAGTTTGATGTTATTTGTTCTTATTCGTTTTTTTGCAGGAGTTGGGCATGCAGGATACCCATCAAGTTGTTCAAAATCAATTGCTGATAATTTTCCACAAGAAAGAAGAACCTTCATTCAATCATTAATTTTATCAACATCAGGTATTGGTGGTATTTTAGCATTTACTTTAGGAACAAACCTAGTAGCGATGAATTGGCGTTATGCATATCTAGCATTAGGAAGTATGTTCTTCATTGCATTTGTCTTAGTAGCAATTTTTGTACCAAATACAGTTAAAGAGACAAATCCACAAGCTGAAAAAGCTCCTAAAATTAGCTTTGCAGCTATTATTACAAATCGTAATGTTTTAATTTTATGTTTAGCTATGCTGCTTTTAAATTTCTTATTATATGGAAATATGTCATGGTTACCAAGTTATTTATCAAGTAAATTTGGGTTAGAGATTGCAAAAGTAGGATTATTATTAGCAGTTAATGCTATTTTTCAAACACTTGCAACTTTATTTGTTGGTGTTTTACTCTCTAAAGTATTTTTAGGCAAAGAAAAAATGTTTATTGTTAGTGCAACTATTCTTTCAGCAGGCTTAATTTTAGCTTTTGTTGCCTCTAATAATCTGGTTTTATCAACAGTATTACTAATTCTAATCAGTATGGTTTCTGTTTCAGCGTTTACAGCAATCTTTACTTGGCCACACAAAATTTTTGATCAAAGTGTTATTGGCTCATCAATTGGTATCATTAATACTGGTGGAACATTAGGTGGTTTCTTAGCTCCAATGATTTTAGGTTATTTAATTAAAAGCGCATCAGGTTCATTCGTTGTTGCGTTTAGCTTTATGGCAGGTGCTTCACTATTATGTGGATTAACAATTTTATTAGTAAATGTAAATAAAGAGGCTAAAAATTAATGCAACGGGAATTAAAATATAAAAGTGCGTTTGATATTATCGGTCCTATTATGGTGGGACCATCTAGTTCCCATACAGCAGGTGCGGTTCGTATTGGAAAAATCGCCCATGAATTATTTAAAAAGGAGCCAACCAAATTAACCGTTACTTTTTATGGTTCATTTGCGGAAACTTATAAAGGTCATGGTACTGCACTAGCGATTGTTGCAGGAGTATTAGGTTTTGATACTCATGATGAAAGAATTCCTAATTCAATTGGGCTAGCTGAACAAAATGGGATTAAGATTGAATTTATCACAAGTAAAAGTGAGGTTTCTCACTCTAATACAGCGAATCTGAATTTGATGACGTCGGATGCGGAATTAAATCTAACGGCAATATCAATTGGCGGAGGAAGTATTCAGTTAACCGAAGTTAGTCATCACTCGCTTGCTAGTGAACAAGATCGTGTCAGTATTTTATTAACAACTCAAGATGAGTTGAAGACAGTGGCTGAGTTGAAAAGAGTTTTAGAAACCCCAGTCTTAACTAATTTGCAGACTATTGGTCAAGAAACTTTATTTTTAGTCCATACAGAAAGCACAATTAGTCCTATTTTATTAACAAAATTAAAACAAGTAACAGGAGTTACTGCAGTCGTTACAACTGCTGGATAAACGTAGGAGGGAAAAGTTTGTTTCTATCTGTAGAAGAATTAATACAACAAGCAAATCAACAAAATAAAAAAATATCAGAAGTAATGATTGATCAAGAACTAGAAATTTCTGGTAGAAGTTATGCAGACATAATGGAGCAGATGGAATTAAACCTTCAGACAATGGAAGCAGCAGTAGCTAAGGGAATTCTTGGTGTAAAATCACATTCTGGTTTAACAGGATTTGATGCAGTTAAATTAAATGATTATCTTAAAAATCAATCACCATTAACGGACCAAACATTTGTCAAAGCTTTATGTTATGCAGTTGCAACAAATGAAGTCAATGCAGCTATGGGATTGATTTGTGCAACACCAACGGCAGGGTCAGCAGGAGTTGTGCCAGGTGTTTTGCTAGCAATGAGTGAAAAGTTAAATCCAAGTCGTGAAGAAATGCTTGAATTTCTATTTACTTCAGCAGCCTTTGGATTCGTGGTAGCAAATAATGCCTTTATTTCAGGAGCAGAAGGTGGTTGCCAAGCTGAGATTGGTTCAGCAAGTGGTATGGCAGCTGCTGCATTAGTTGAGCTGGCTGGTGGAACACCAGAACAATCAGGTCATGCATTTTCATTGGCCTTAAAAAATATGATTGGTTTAGCTTGTGATCCAGTAGCAGGTTTGGTAGAAATTCCATGTATTACTCGTAATGCATCAGGAACAGCCAATGCGATTGCTTCCGCTGAGATGGCTTTAGCTAGTATTGAAAGTATTATTCCAGCTGATGAAGTAATTGAAGCGATGTATCAAGTTGGACGAAATATGCCTTCAGATATTCGAGAAACAGGAATTGGTGGATTGGCAGGAACGGCAACTGGAAAAGAAATTGCTTTCAAATTATTTGGTCAAAAAAGATAAATAGAACAATTAAATTTGTGTTATAGGATTGAACAAATAAATTTTAGGAGGAAATGTTAACAATGGATGCTAAAAAACAACTTAATTCAATTATCGAAGGAAAAAGAGAAATCTTTATTGAGGCAGCAGATAGAATCTGGGGAACTCCCGAAACTCGTTTTGCTACAAAGGAATCCGTTAAAGAGTATCACCGTATACTAGAAGCAGAAGGTTTTGAACTTGAAAAAGGTGTAGCAAATATGGAACATTCATTTGTTGCGACATATGGTTCTGGAAAACCAGTCATTGGGATTTTAGCTGAGTATGATGCACTGGGCAATTTAAGTCAAGTAGCTGATTTAGCTGAACAGCAACCAATTGAAGCTGGCGGAAATGGTCATGGTTGTGGTCATAATTTGTTAGGAACAGGTGCGCTAACTGGAGCTGTAGGAATTAAAGAATTAATCAAACAAAATGATATTCAAGGAACGATTAAATTATTTGGTTGTCCAGCAGAAGAAAGTGGCTATGGAAAAGCTTTCATGGCAAGAGACGGTATTTTTGATGGAATTGATGTAGCTTTAGCATGGCACCCAATGGATCAAACCGCAGCATGGGGAGATAGTAGCTTAGCTGTTTATCAAATTTATTACAACTTTAAAGGGATTGCAGCTCATGCAGCTGCAGCTCCAGAACATGGGCGCAGCGCTCTAGATGCAGCAGAATTAATGAACGTAGGTGTTCAATTCTTAAGAGAACATATTATTGATGAAGCTCGTGTTCACTACGCGTTTATGGATGTTGGTGGTGAATCTGCTAACGTTGTTCAACCAACGTCTAGTCTATACTACTTTATCCGTGCACCAAAACTGGAACAAGCTGAAGCAGTTTATAAGCGTGTAAATAAAATTGCTGAAGGTGCTGCTTTAATGACAGAAACAGAGTTAGAAATTGTTTTTGATTCTGCATGTGCCAACTACATTCCAAATCAAGCTTTAACGACAGCAATGTACGAAAATTTAAAAGAAATTACACCAATGGAATTAACAGAAGAAGAAGTTGCCTACGAACAAAAATATTTTGATACAGTTCCAGATGCAACTAAAGCAGCGTTATATCAACGTGCTAAATCTGCATTTCCTGAATTGACAGAAGAAGAAGTTAAAGAAGTGGCAACAATGCCACTTAATACTAAGTTGTTCCCACTAACATTTTCGGATCGCACAATAGGATCAACGGATGTTGGAGATGTTAGCTGGATAGTACCGACTGCGCAAGTAGTCATTGGTTGTGAGCCACAAGGAACACCGCCACATTCTTGGCAATGGGTTGCGAACGGTAAATCATCAGTTGCTCATAAAGGATTATTATCAGCTGGTAAAGCAATTGCTATGACCGCATATGATATTTTAACTAATCCTGAATTATTAGCACAAGCACAAGCAGAGCATGCTAGTGTCCTTAATGGTCAAAAATTTAAGTCAGCAATTCCAGCTGATGTAAAACCAAGATAAAGAAAGGCTCTTACCTGCTTACGATTGTGAAGCTTAGGTAAGAGTATTTTTTTATGGTCATTGCCTAAATCAACCAAAAATTAAAAAAATAAACACAAATTGTACCAAAGAAAATAAAAGGAGCAAATGGGATTGAAGTAGTTTTTGTATCTTTTTTCCAGATAAATAAAAGAAAAAAATAAGAAAATGCCAATAAACAAGCTGCCATTAAAGCTAGTAATCCAAGTTGAAATCCTAAGAGCCATCCAATAATACCGGCTAATTTAATATCGCCACCTCCCATTCCTTCTGGAACTAATAGTGCAATAAAAAATAATAAAAAGGCCAAAGTAGTACCACCCATAAAAGCAGTTTGAAACTCACCAAGGCGCATAAAAAAACTGACCAAGAAAAATAAAAGCATTAAAGAATTAGGCAAAATATAATAAAAGCAATCACTTACAATAAAAATAGTTGCAAATGTAATTAAAAGTAAGGCGATACTAAATGAAAGATTCTGATGTCGAAAACAAAGGTAGCTAATTAAATAGCCAAAACCGGTAAAAATTTCCATTAATGGATACAAAGGAGAGAATTTAGTAGAGCAGAAAATACAGCGTCCTTGAGAAAGGAAGTAAGAAAAAACAGGTAGTAGTTGCCACAGATAAAGTTGTTTTTTACAGCTAGAACAATGTGATCTCGGCGTTATGATAGACTCTTTCAAAGGAATACGTGTCCCAATAATCATTAAAAATGAGCCAGTGCAACAACCAAAATACCAAATAATAGTATGATTAATAAATGTATGCATAAATCTTCACTCCTTTTTACTCGTTACTAGACTATATGCAAAAAAGAGCTAATTTATTTTTTTAGTAAAAATTTTATTTATATTTTTAAAAAGAATTCAAAGTATAAGTTGATTTTAAATAAAGTTTCTGTAAAACTGTTGACAAAACCAGAAAAAGCATGGTATGATTCTGAAGGTGCTTTTGTACACAGATTCCTGTCTATCAGTCGTTCTGACTGGTACAAGGGTCATCATTAAAAATACACTCAAATCAGGGTTGCTTAGGCAGCATATATTTTTTTGCTAATTATGAACCGCCTGGATGTGTGGACTTAGAATGATATCAAGGAAGGAGGAAATAAATCAATGCCTACTATTAATCAATTAGTTCGTAAACCTCGTAAAGCTAAAATGGATAAGTCTGGTTCTCCAGCTTTAAACAAAGGTTACAATAGCTTCAAGAAATCTTCAACAAATAACAGCTCACCTCAAAAACGTGGTGTGTGTACTCGTGTGGGAACAATGACTCCTAAAAAACCTAACTCAGCGTTACGTAAATATGCTCGTGTACGTTTGTCTAACTTACTTGAAGTTACAGCTTATATCCCAGGTATCGGACACAACTTACAAGAACATAGTGTTGTTCTTATTCGTGGTGGACGTGTTAAAGATTTACCAGGGGTTCGTTATCACGTAGTTCGTGGTGCTTTAGATACTGCTGGTGTTACAGATCGTAAACAAAGCCGTTCTAAATACGGAGCTAAAAAACCTAAAGCTTAAGCTTTACTTTAAAAAATATGTAATTTAAAAAATATACTATTTGAAAGGAGGAATTTGGATGCCTCGTAAAGGTCCTATTACTAAACGTGATGTGTTACCTGATCCAATGTATAATTCAAAATTAGTAACTCGTTTAATTAACCGTTTGATGGTTGATGGTAAACGTGGGAAAGCTGCTACTATTTTATATAGCGCTTTTGATGTTATTAAAGAACAATCTGGCAATGATCCTATGGAAGTATTTGAACAAGCTATGAAAAATATCATGCCTGTTCTTGAAGTTAAAGCTCGTCGTGTTGGGGGTTCTAACTACCAAGTCCCAGTTGAAGTTCGTGCTGAGCGTCGTACTACTTTAGGTTTACGTTGGTTAGTAAACTACTCTCGTTTACGCGGAGAAGATACTATGGAACAACGTCTTGCTAAAGAAATTATGGATGCTGCTAACAATACTGGTTCAGCAGTTAAAAAACGTGAAGATACTCATAAAATGGCAGAAGCGAACAAAGCGTTTGCTCACTACCGTTGGTAAAAATTTCTCTGCTAAAAGGTCTCTGCTAGTAAGTAGTAGACCTTTAACAGAACTTTTTATAAAATTATCGAGTCTTCCTTCTTATTAAATATAGAGAGGAGTTAATAATAATTATGGCAAATAGAGAATTTTCTCTAGAAAAAACTCGTAATATTGGTATTATGGCTCACGTTGATGCAGGTAAAACTACAACAACAGAGCGTATCTTATACTATACTGGTAAAATCCATAAAATTGGTGAAACGCATGAAGGTGCATCACAAATGGACTGGATGGAACAAGAACAAGAACGCGGTATTACAATTACATCTGCTGCAACAACTGCAGAATGGAAAAATTATCGTGTAAATATCATTGATACCCCAGGACACGTGGATTTCACAATTGAAGTTCAACGTTCTTTGCGTGTATTAGATGGTGCTGTAACCGTTCTTGACTCACAATCAGGAGTAGAGCCTCAAACTGAAACAGTTTGGCGTCAAGCAACTGACTATAGAGTTCCACGTATTGTTTTCTGTAACAAGATGGACAAACTTGGTGCTGATTTCTTATATTCAGTAAATTCATTACACGATCGTTTACAAGCGAATGCACATCCAATTCAATTACCAATTGGAGCGGAAGATGATTTCACTGGTATTATCGATTTAGTTAAAATGAAAGCTGAAATCTATACAAATGATTTAGGAACTGATATCCAAGAAACTGATATCCCTGAAGATTATTTAGAAGAAGCTACTAAATGGCGTAAAAACCTAATCGAAGCAGTTGTTGAAACTGATGAAGATTTAATGATGAAATATCTTGATGGCGAAGAAATTACTGAGGCAGAATTAAAAGCGGGTATCCGCCAAGCAACAATTAGTGTTGATTTCTTCCCAGTATTGGCAGGTTCAGCCTTTAAAAATAAAGGTGTTCAATTAATGCTTGATGCAGTTCTTGATTACCTACCATCACCACTTGATGTTGAAGCAATTAAAGGAACTGACGTTAAAACAGAAGAAGAAACTACTCGTCCTGCAGATGATGCAGCACCTTTTGCTTCTTTAGCGTTTAAAGTAATGACAGATCCTTTTGTTGGTCGTTTAACTTTCTTCCGTGTATATTCTGGTGTTCTTGAAAGTGGTTCATACGTATTGAATGCTTCTAAGAATAAAAAAGAGCGTGTAGGTCGTATTCTACAAATGCATGCAAATACTCGTAAAGAAATTGATAAAGTATTTTCAGGAGATATTGCTGCTGCTGTTGGTCTTAAAGATACAACAACGGGTGATACTTTATGTGCATTAGATTCACCAGTAATTCTTGAATCTATTGAATTCCCTGAACCAGTTATCCAAGTCGCTGTTGAGCCTAAATCAAAAGCTGACCAAGATAAAATGGGTGTTGCTTTACAAAAACTTGCAGAAGAAGATCCATCATTCCGCGTTGAAACAAATGCAGAAACTGGTGAAACGGTTATCTCAGGTATGGGTGAATTGCATTTAGATGTATTAGTAGACCGTATGCGTCGTGAATTCAACGTTGAAGCTAGCGTAGGTGCTCCTCAAGTATCTTATCGTGAAACTTTCCGTGGATCTACACAAGCAGAAGGTAAGTTCGTTCGTCAATCGGGTGGTAAAGGTCAATACGGTCACGTATGGATTGAATTTACACCGAATGAAGAAGGAGCAGGATTTGAATTTGAAAATGCGATTGTCGGAGGGGTTGTTCCTCGTGAATACATTCCTGCTGTTAAAGCTGGTTTGGAAGGCGCATTAGACAATGGGGTTCTTGCTGGATATCCTTTAGTTGATATTAAAGCGAAACTTTATGATGGTTCTTACCATGATGTCGATTCAAATGAAACTGCCTTTAAAGTTGCCGCTTCAATGGCCTTAAAAGCAGCTGCTAAAAAAGCTAACCCTGTAATCCTTGAACCAATGATGAAAGTGATTATTACAGTTCCAGAAGATTACCTAGGTGATATTATGGGACATGTTACTTCTCGTCGTGGACGTGTTGAAGGTATGGAAGCTCACGGGAACTCACAAATCGTTAATGCGATTGTTCCACTTGCTAACATGTTTGGTTATGCTACAACATTACGTTCATCAACACAAGGACGTGGTACCTTCATGATGGTATTTGACCACTATGAAGATTTACCAAAATCAATTCAAGAAGAAATCATCAAGAAAAACGGTGGAAATTAAGGTTAACTTAACTTCTATTGGTAACAGTTGATTTTCTGAAGAACAAGCATTATAATTTTTTATGAATAGTGATTTCGATCCTATTTTATAAATAAAATAAAAATCTATAACTCAAATATGAGGAGGAAATATTAAAATGGCAAAAGAAACTTATGATCGCTCAAAACCCCATGTTAACGTTGGTACTATTGGACACGTTGACCATGGTAAAACTACTTTAACAGCTGCAATTACGACTGTATTATCTAAAAAAGGATTTGCTAAAGCTTCTGCTTATGATCAAATCGATGGTGCTCCAGAAGAACGCGAACGTGGAATTACAATTTCTACAGCTCACGTTGAGTACGAAACTGAAACTCGTCACTACGCTCACGTAGATTGCCCAGGACACGCGGATTATGTTAAAAACATGATCACTGGTGCTGCACAAATGGATGGAGCTATCTTAGTAGTATCTGCTGCTGATGGTCCAATGCCACAAACTCGTGAACACATTCTATTATCTCGCCAAGTTGGTGTTCCATATATCGTTGTTTTCTTAAACAAAATTGATATGGTTGATGATGAAGAATTACTAGAATTAGTTGAAATGGAAGTTCGTGACTTATTAACAGAATACGATTTCCCAGGCGATGACACTCCAGTAGTTATGGGTTCTGCTCTTAAAGCTCTTGAAGGCGTTCCTGAATACGAAGAAAAAATTAACGAATTAATGGCTGCAGTTGACGAATATATCCCAACTCCAGTTCGTGAAACTGACAAACCTTTCATGATGCCAATTGAGGATGTATTCTCAATCACTGGTCGTGGAACTGTTGCAACTGGTCGTGTTGAACGTGGACAAGTTCGCGTTGGAGACGAAGTTGAAGTTGTTGGTATTCATGAAGCAACAACTAAAACAACTGTAACTGGTGTTGAAATGTTCCGTAAACTTTTAGATTACGCTGAAGCAGGAGACAACATTGGTGCTTTATTACGTGGGGTAGCTCGTGAAGATATCGAACGTGGTCAAGTATTATCTAAACCAGGTACAATTACACCACATACTAAATTTACAGCTGAAATTTATGTATTATCAAAAGAAGAGGGTGGACGTCACACTCCATTCTTCACTAACTACCGTCCACAGTTCTACTTCCGTACAACTGATGTAACTGGTGTTTGTGACCTTCCTGAAGGAATCGAAATGGTAATGCCTGGCGATAACGTAACTATCGAAGTTACTCTTATCAACCCAATCGCTATCGAAGACGGTACTAACTTCTCTATCCGTGAGGGTGGACGTACAGTTGGAGCCGGTGTTGTAGCTAAAATCCAAGCTTAATTTTAAATTAAACTTAATGAATCAAAAATAGAACGACCCTAGACATTATTGAAGGCAAATAATGCGTGTTCATACGAAAAAAACCACATTCTTTTGAATGTGGTTTTTTATTTGGAAAAATATTAAATAAATAAAATATACATATTTTTCATTAAAATCTAATCTTTTTTTCATTAATATGCTAAACTAGGTAATAACATTTAGAGAAAGTGGGGATTTTATGGGAAAAGTTGATATTAAGTGGAGTGAATTAGGTTTTAGTTATATTAAAACGGATTATCGTTATCTTTCATATTGGAAAGATGGCAAGTGGGATGACGGTGAATTAACAAAGGATAATCAAGTTCATATCAGTGAAGGATCAACTGCACTGCATTATGGTCAAACAGCGTTTGAGGGATTGAAAGCATATCGATGCAAAGATGGAAGTATTAATTTGTTCCGTCCAGACGAGAATGCAAAACGTCTGCAAAATAGTTGTCGCCGTCTGTTGATGCCAGAGATACCAACTGATGTATTTATTCAAGCATGTTTAGATGTTGTGAAAGCCAATGAACATTTTATTCCACCATATGGAACAGGTGCTACGTTGTATATTCGCCCTTATATTGTTGGAGTGGGAGATAATATTGGTGTAAATCCAGCGCCGGAATATTTGTTTTCTGTTTTTTGTATGCCAGTTGGGAACTATTTCAAAGGTGGATTAGCACCAACTAATTTTATTGTTTCTGAATATGATCGTGCAGCCGGAAATGGTACGGGAGCTGCGAAAGTTGGCGGAAACTATGCGGCTAGTTTATTGCCAGGGGAAGAAGCGCATCAGCGCAAATTTAGTGACTGTATTTATTTAGACCCACAAACGCATACTAAGATTGAGGAAGTAGGAGCAGCAAACTTTTTTGGGATTACAAAAGACAATCAATTTGTTACGCCATTATCTCCATCGATTTTACCTAGCATCACTAAGTACTCATTGCTTTATTTAGCTGAGCATCGATTAGGTTTGAAAGCTGTTGAAGGTGATGTGGCTATTAATAAGCTAGGTGAGTTTGTTGAAGCTGGAGCGTGTGGTACTGCAGCAGTGATTTCACCAATTGCAGGGATTCAATATAAAGATGATTTTCATGTGTTTTATAGTGAGACGGAAGTTGGTCCTGTAACTCGCAGGTTATATGATGAATTGTGTGGGATTCAATTTGGAGATGTAGAAGCGCCTGAAGGGTGGATAATTAAAATTTAGGTCAGTTAAAAAGTGTGTTGTCGAAGTGCGACGGCATACTTTTTTTGCATAAAGGAATTGTTTCTTCTATATAATATAAAATCAAGTGAAAAAATACTTGAGAAAGAGTCGACAGATTCATTAAATAAAATTATTTTGATTATGAAATCCTTTTCAAAAAGAAATGTTGATAAATCAATAAAAAAAGCTTGTAATTGCCTTGTAGTACTTGTATAATAAAAAAGGTGCTGAATTTGGAGACGAATTTGCACTGGGGTTTTTGAAAGAAAACTCCCGGCGAAGAAATGAGAGGTTGTGACACACCCGGACGCTTTGTCACGGACGGTTGTGACAGAAATTTTCATGGAGCTATGTCTAATTTCTCAAAAATAGGCGAGGAGGGAACATAAAAATGGCAAAACAAAAGATTCGTATTCGTTTGAAAGCTTATGAACACCGTATTTTAGATCAATCAGCGGATAAAATTGTAGAAACAGCAAAAAGAACTGGAGCTAGCGTGTCTGGTCCAATTCCATTGCCAACTGAAAGAACACTCTACACTGTTATTCGTGCGACGCACAAATACAAAGATTCACGTGAGCAATTCGAAATGCGTACTCACAAACGTTTAATTGATATCGTTAATCCAACACCAAAAACTGTTGATGCATTAATGAAACTTGATTTACCAAGTGGCGTAGACATCGAAATCAAACTGTAATACCCAGCATTACCTAAACTAAAAAATAAAATTAAATGGAGGTGTACTCATGACCAAAGGAATCTTAGGAAAAAAAGTAGGAATGACACAAGTCTTTACTGAAAATGGTGAATTAATCCCAGTAACTGTAATCGAAGCTACTCCAAACGTTGTTTTACAACTTAAAACAATGGAAAATGATGGCTACGAAGCAGTACAACTAGGTTACCAAGATAAACGTGAAGTTTTGTCTAACAAACCTGCGAAAGGTCATGTAGCAAAAGCAAATGCTACTCCTAAGCGCTTCATTCGTGAATTTAACGATGTAACGCTAGGAGAATACGAAGTAGGACAAGAAATTAAAGTTGATGTATTTGAAGCGGGAGACATCGTTGATGTCACAGGGACTTCTAAAGGTAAAGGTTTCCAAGGCGTTATCAAACGTCACGGACAAAGCCGCGGCCCAATGGCCCACGGTTCTCGTTACCATCGTCGTCCTGGTTCAATGGGTCCAGTTGCTCCTAATAGAGTATTTAAACGTAAATTATTACCAGGCCGTATGGGTGGAGATCGTATTACGATTCAAAACCTTGAAATCGTCCGTGTTGACGTAGAGAAAAACGTAATCTTAATTAAAGGTAACGTTCCTGGAGCTAAAAAATCATTAATCCAAATCAGAACTGCTCTTAAATCAGCAGCAAAATAATAGAAAAGAGAGGAGGAATTAAGGAATGGCAAATGTAGCATTATTTAAACAAGATGGTACTCAAAACGGCGAAGTTACTTTAAACGACGCAATTTTCGGTATCGAACCAAACGAAAACGTTGTGTTTGATGCAATCGTTATGCAACGTGCTTCATTAAGACAAGGAAATCATTCGGTTAAAAACCGTAGTGCTGTTCGCGGTGGTGGACGTAAACCATGGCGTCAAAAAGGAACTGGTCGTGCTCGTCAAGGGTCAATCAGATCTCCACAATGGCGTGGCGGTGGCGTAGTCTTCGGACCAACTCCACGTTCTTACAGCTACAAACTTCCTAAAAAAGTTCGCCGTTTAGCAATTAAATCAGTTCTTTCTACTAAAGTAGCAGAAAACAACTTATTAGTTGTTGAAACATTGAACTTCGACGCACCAAAAACAAAAGAATTTGCACAAGTGTTAAAAAATCTTAACGTTGATCAAAAAGTATTAGTAGTTGTTGAATCTGATAACGACTTTGCAACATTATCAGCACGTAATCTTCCAGGCGTTACAGTTGTAACAAATGACGGTATTAACGTTCTTGATGTTGTTTCTAACGTAAAAATGATTTTAACACAAACTGCTCTTACTAAGGTAGAGGAGGCTCTTCAATAATGGATGCACGCGATGTCATTAAGCGCCCAATTATCACTGAAGCAACTATGTTGATTACAGATGATAAAAAGTACACTTTCGAAGTGGACGTACGCGCAAATAAAACACAAGTAAAACAAGCCGTTGAAGAAATTTTCGGCGTTAAAGTGAAAAACGTAAATATCATGAACGTACGTGGAAAATTAAAACGTATGGGTAAATACGCTGGATACACTAAAAAACGTCGTAAAGCGATTGTAACTTTAACAGCAGAATCTAAAGAAATTCAATTATTTGAAGCTTAATTAAAAGCTTAGAAATAAATATCGGGAGGGAAAACACTTGGGAATTAGAAAGTATAAACCTACCACAAATGGTCGCCGTAATATGACTGGTTCAGATTTCGCTGAAATCACTTCAACAACGCCTGAAAAGACTTTGTTAGAATCAACTAAAAAAACAGCTGGCCGTAACAACAATGGTAGAATTACTGTTCGTCACCATGGTGGTGGTCATAAACGCCAATACCGTGTGATTGACTTCAAACGTAACAAAGACGATATCGCAGGTATCGTAAAAACTGTTGAATATGATCCAAACCGTTCAGCAAATATTGCCCTAATTCACTACACTGATGGTATTAAAACTTATATCATTGCACCAAAAGGAATTGAAGTAGGACAACGTATCTTCTCTGGTAAAGAGGCAGATATCAAAATCGGAAACGCATTACCATTGGAAAACATTCCAGTAGGTACTGTTATCCACAATATTGAAATGAAACCTGGTAAAGGTGGACAATTAGTTCGTTCAGCTGGAACAAGTGCTCAAGTACTTGGTAAAGAAGGCAAATACGTATTAGTTCGCTTAAACTCTGGTGAAGTTCGTATGATCTTAGCAACTTGCCGTGCAACAATCGGTTCTGTTGGTAACGAACAACACGAATTAATCAATATTGGTAAAGCAGGTCGTTCACGTTGGATGGGCAAACGTCCTACAGTTCGTGGATCTGTAATGAACCCGAACGATCACCCACACGGTGGTGGTGAAGGTAAAGCTCCAATCGGACGTAAAGCTCCAGTAAGTCCATGGGGTCAACCAGCTCTTGGTTACAAAACTCGTAACAAGAAAGCTAAATCAGATAAATTTATCGTACGTCGTCGTAAGACTAAATAAAAATCAAGTTAGCTGGCTAGAAGCCGGCTAACCCAAAAGGATAGAAGGAGGTTCAACCATGGGACGTAGTTTGAAAAAAGGACCTTTCGTCGATGAGCATTTAATGAAAAAAATGAATGCTTTGGCTGAAGGAGACAAAAAACACGTTGTTAAAACTTGGTCACGCCGTTCAACAATTTTTCCAAGCTTTGTTGGATACACTATTGCAGTATATGATGGACGTAAACACGTACCAGTATACGTGCAAGAAGATATGGTCGGACACAAATTAGGTGAATTTGCACCAACAAGAACGTACCGCGGTCACGCTGCGGATGACAAAAAAACTAAACGCTAATTTCGAGAGGAGGATTTAACACATGTCAGAACAAATTACAGCAGCTAAAGCAACTGCAAATACTGTTCGCATTTCAGCTCGAAAGGTTCGTTTAGTAATCGATCTTATCAGAGGAAAAAGCATTGGTGAAGCAATTTCAATTTTGAAATTCACTCCAAACGGTGCTTCTGTTCCTGTTGAGAAAGTACTAATGTCAGCAGTAGCTAATGCAGAACACAACTACGATTTAGACGTAGAAAACTTGGTAATAAGCGAAGCTTATGTTAACGAAGGACCAACTATGAAACGCTTCCGTCCTCGTGCGAAAGGTTCAGCTTCACCAATTATGAAACGCACAAGCCACATTACAGTAGTGGTATCAGAAAAAAAGGAGGGGTAATCTGTGGGTCAAAAAATTAATCCAATAGGTTTGCGCGTAGGCATCATTCGTGATTGGGATGCTAAATGGTATGCAGAGAAAGAATATGCTAACTATTTACACGAAGATCTACGTATCCGCAAATACATTGCAAAAAATCTTAGCGACGCTGCAGTTTCAACTATTGAAATTGAACGTGCTGCTAATCGCGTAAATGTATCAGTTCACACTGCTAAACCAGGAATGGTTATTGGTAAAGGTGGATCTGAAGTAGAATCATTACGTAAAAATTTAAACCAATTAACAGGTAAACGAGTTCACATCAACATCGTTGAAATCAAAAAACCTGATTTAGATGCAAAATTAGTTGGCGAAGGAATCGCTCGTCAATTAGAAAATCGTGTGGCTTTCCGCCGCGCACAAAAACAAGCAATTCAACGTACGATGCGTTCTGGTGCTAAAGGGATCAAAACTCAAGTTTCTGGTCGTTTAAATGGTGCAGATATCGCTCGTAGCGAAGGCTATTCTGAAGGAACTGTTCCACTTCACACATTGCGTGCCGATATCGACTACGCATGGGAAGAAGCAGATACAACTTACGGTAAACTAGGCGTTAAAGTTTGGATTTATCGTGGAGAAGTACTTCCTACAAAAAAGAACGCTGAGAAAGGAGGGAAATAATCATGTTAGTACCTAAACGTGTGAAATACCGTCGCGAATTTAGAGGAAAAATGCGTGGTGAAGCAAAAGGTGGGAAAGAAGTATCTTTTGGTGAATGGGGTTTACAAGCTGTTGATTCACATTGGATTACTAACCGTCAGATCGAAGCTGCCCGTATTGCAATGACACGTTATATGAAACGTGGTGGGAAAGTATGGATTAAAATCTTCCCTCATAAATCATATACATCAAAACCTATCGGAGTTCGTATGGGTTCTGGTAAAGGGGCACCTGAAGGATGGGTAGCACCAGTTAAACGTGGTAAAATTATGTTTGAAATCGCTGGAGTACCTGAAGAAGTAGCTCGTGAAGCATTACGCTTAGCTTCTCACAAATTACCAGTTAAAACTAAGATTGTAAAACGTACAGAAAATGGTGGTGAATCGAATGAAGGCTAATGAACTTAACGCGCTATCCACTGCTGAAATGGTTGAAAAAGAAAAAGAATTCAAAGAAGAATTATTTAATTTAAGATTCCAATTGGCAACTGGCCAATTAGAAAATACTTCTCGCTTAAGTGAAGTTCGCAAATCGATTGCACGTATTAAAACTGCGTTACGTCAAAGTGAATTACAAAAATAGTTGACTAGTAAGTAAAGGAGGCCAATAAAGCATGAGTGAAGAGCGTAATCAACGTAAAACCTATCAAGGCCGCGTTGTTTCTGACAAAATGGATAAAACCATTGTAGTTGAAATTGCAACTTATAAGAAACACGGTATGTATGGCAAACGTGTAAAATACTCTAAAAAGTTTAAAGCACATGATGAAAATAATGTTGCAAAAACTGGAGATATCGTAAAAATTATGGAAACTCGTCCATTATCAGCTACAAAACGTTTCCGTTTAATAGCAGTTATTGAAGAAGCAATTACTGTTTAATCAATAATTTCATGATAAATTATGAAGTTCTAAATCCGAAAGGAGGATACTGAAGTGATCCAACAAGAGAGTCGTTTAAAAGTTGCTGATAATTCAGGCGCTCGTGAAGTTCTAACTATTAAAGTGTTAGGCGGATCTGGCCGTAAAACTGCTAACATTGGTGATGTAATTGTATGTACTGTTAAACATGCAACACCAGGTGGCGTTGTTAAAAAAGGTGAAGTAGTAAGAGCTGTAATCGTTCGTACTAAAACAGGAGCTCGTCGTGCAGACGGTTCATATATCAAATTTGATGAAAATGCTTGTGTTATTATTCGTGATGACAAGAGCCCACGTGGAACACGTATCTTTGGACCTGTTGCCCGCGAATTGCGTGACAACAATTTCATGAAAATCGTTTCCCTAGCTCCAGAAGTTCTTTAATATACAACCATCCATGAAGGAGGTGCGAGAAAAACATGATCGTAAAAACTGGTGACAAAGTTAAAGTTATTACTGGTAAAGATAAAGGTAAAGAAGGCGTAATTTTAAAAGCTTTCCCTAAAAAAGATCGCGTGATCGTTGAAGGAATCAACATGATGAAAAAACATCAAAAACCTAGTTCAATGAATCCACAAGGTGGTATTCTTGAAACAGAAGCTTCTGTTCACGTATCAAACGTAATGCTAATTGACCCTAAAACTGGCGAACCAACTCGTGTTGGCTTTAAAGTTGAAGACGGCAAAAAAGTACGTGTTTCTAAAAAAACCGGTGAAGTTTTAGATAAATAATAATATAAGGAAGGAGGTACTAACTTCATGAACCGCCTTAAAGAAAAATATGTAAAAGAAATTACTCCATCTATGATGGAAAAATTTGGATATAAATCAGTAATGCAAGCACCACAAGTTGATAAAATTGTTATCAACATGGGTGTCGGTGATGCTGTTTCAAATGCAAAAAATCTAGACAAAGCTGTTGACGAATTAACTGTAATCTCTGGTCAAAAACCAATGATTACTAAAGCTAAGAACTCAATCGCTGGATTCCGTTTACGTGAAGGCATGCCTATCGGTACGAAAGTTACTTTACGTGGCGAAAGAATGTATGAATTCTTAGACAAATTGGTTACAGTTTCACTACCTCGTGTACGTGATTTCCACGGAGTTTCTAAAAAAGCTTTCGATGGTCGCGGTAATTATACATTAGGAATTAAAGAACAATTAATCTTCCCAGAAGTTGACTACGATAAAGTAGACAAAGTCCGCGGAATGGATATTGTTATTGTTACAACTGCTAATACCGATGAAGAATCACGCGAACTCTTAACACAACTTGGAATGCCATTCCAAAAATAATAAAAGGAGGCGAACTACGTGGCTAAAAAATCAATGATTGCTAAAAACAAACGCCCTGCAAAATTCTCAACTCAAGAATATACACGTTGTGAACGTTGTGGTCGTCCACATTCAGTTTATCGTAAATTTAAACTTTGCCGTATTTGCTTCCGCGAACTTGCCTATAAAGGACAAATTCCCGGCGTGAAGAAAGCAAGCTGGTAAAACGATACTTGCATAAAGGAGGTAATAAGTACAATGGTCATGACAGATCCGATTGCAGATTTTCTAACACGTATTCGTAACGCCAACATGGTGCGTCACGAATCACTAGAATTACCTGCTTCAAGAATTAAAAAAGATATCGCTGATATCCTTAAACGTGAAGGTTTCATTAAAGATGTTGAATATATTGAAGACGACAAACAAAACGTTATCCGTGTATTCTTAAAATATGGTAAAGACAACGAACGTGTTATTACAGGTTTGAAACGTATTTCTAAACCAGGTCTACGTGTTTATGCTAAAACTGGCGAAGTACCTAAAGTTCTTAACGGACTAGGTATCGCTATCGTTTCAACTTCTGAAGGTGTTATCACTGATAAAGAAGCAAGAGCTAAAAACATCGGCGGCGAAATCGTAGCTTACGTTTGGTAATAATTAAGAATAAACAAGGAGGTGCAACACTGTGAGCCGTATTGGTAAAAAAATTATCACTATTCCTGCAGGAGTAACTGTTACTGAAAATGGTAACGACATTACTGTTAAAGGACCAAAAGGTGAACTAACTCGCTCTTTCAGCCCTGTTATTACAATGCATACAGAAGGTAACGAGATTACTTTTACACGTCCTAATGACGATAAAGAGAATCGTGCGTTACATGGTACTATGCGCGCCAACCTAAATAATATGGTTGTCGGAGTAACTGAAGGATTTGAAAAAGCATTAGAATTAATCGGGGTTGGGTACCGTGCGCAATTACAAGGTAAAAAACTTGTATTAAACGTTGGTTACTCACATCCAGTTGAGTTTACACCAGAAGAAGGTATTATTGTAGAAGTTCCTTCTAACACTAGTATCATCATCAAAGGATCAAACAAAGAACGTGTTGGCGAATTAGCTGCTAACATCCGTTCAGTACGTCCTCCAGAGCCTTATAAAGGTAAAGGAATTCGTTACGTTGGCGAACATGTTCGTCGTAAAGAAGGTAAAACTGGTAAATAATCTTAACCGATTAATATCAGTATTTATTCTTGCAAATTATAGCTGCGCTTTTGCGTAGTTATTACCCTGCTTAATATAGTTTGTGATTTTGACTGAGTTTAAGTTCTATAGTATTACGCTTACTGGCGTGTACTTAGCACTGTTCAATCTCAGCTCAAAATGCTCACTGTACTTTGCAGCAAAAATATAAAGAGGTGACAATTGTGATTACGAAACCAGATAAAAATAAAAATCGTCAAAAAAGACACGCACGTGTGCGTTCTAAAATCTCTGGTACTGCAGAGTGCCCACGCTTGAACGTATTCCGTTCTAATAAAAACATCTACGCACAAGTAATTGATGACGTAGCGGGTGTAACGCTAGCAAGTGCATCTACATTAGATAAAGAAGTTTCTGGAGAGTCAAAAGTTGATCAAGCATCAGCTGTTGGTACTTTAGTAGCTAAACGCGCTGTAGAAAAAGGCGTTAAAGAAGTAGTCTTTGACCGTGGTGGTTACCTTTACCATGGCCGTGTACAAGCTTTAGCTGAAGCTGCACGCGAAAATGGACTAGAATTTTAAGAAAAGGAGGAACACCATTCATGGTTTATATTGATCCATCACATTTGGAATTAGAAGATCGTGTTGTTGCTATTAACCGCGTAACTAAAGTAGTTAAAGGTGGACGTCGTTTACGTTTTGCTGCATTAGTTGTTGTAGGTGATAGAAATGGACATGTAGGTTTCGGTACTGGTAAAGCTCAAGAAGTACCTGAAGCTATCCGTAAAGCAATTGAAGATGCTAAGAAGAATCTGATTGAAGTACCAATGGTAGATTCAACAATTCCTCACGAAGTTATCGGACGCTTTGGCGGCGGAAACATCTTAATGAAACCAGCCGTAGCCGGTTCTGGGGTCAGCGCTGGAGGACCTGTTCGTGCAGTCCTTGAGTTAGCAGGTGTTGCTGATATTACAAGTAAATCTCTTGGCTCAAGCACTCCAATTAACATGGTTCGTGCAACAGTTCAAGGTTTAACTCAATTAAAACGTGTCGAAGAAGTTGCTAAACTTCGCGGCAAATCTGTAGAAGAAATTCTAGGATAAAGGAGGACATAAGAAAATGGCTAATTTAGAAATTACTTTAAAACGTAGCGTGATCGGACGTCCTCAAAACCAACGTGATACTGTTAAACATTTAGGCTTAACTAAAATTAACAGTACAGTTGTGAAACCTGCTAATGATGCAATCAAAGGTATGGTTAACACTGTTTCACATTTAGTGGACGTAAAAGAAGTTTAATAGAAGAATGAGACTTATTATTGAAGGAGGTGCCCAATCTATATGAAACTTCATGAATTAAAACCTGCAGAGGGTTCTCGTAAAGTACGTAACCGTGTTGGTCGAGGAACTTCATCAGGTAATGGTAAAACATCAGGTCGTGGTCAAAAAGGACAAAACTCACGTTCAGGTGGTGGCGTACGTTTAGGATTTGAAGGTGGACAAACACCTTTATTCCGTCGTTTACCAAAACGTGGATTTACAAATATTAACCGTAAAGAGTTTGCTATCGTAAACTTGGATACACTAAACCGCTTCGAAAATGGTACAGAAGTAACACCAGCATTGTTGGTTGAATCTGGAATCATTAAAAATGAAAAATCAGGGATTAAAGTTTTGGGTAACGGTGTAGTTGAAAGAAAACTTACTGTTAAAGCAAGCAAATTCTCCGAAGCAGCAGAAAAAGCTATTGTTGCTGCTGGTGGTTCAATCGAGGTGATCTAATGTTTAAAGTACTGTCAAGTGCCTTAAAAGAAAAAGACATTAGAAATAAAATATTATTTACCTTAGGTGTATTAATCGTCTTTCGTCTAGGAACACATATAACTGTTCCTGGCGTTGATGCTAAAGCTATTTCCTCAATTTCAGGTTCGGGACTCTTTAGTATGTTAGATACCTTTGGTGGAGGTGCTTTAAGCCAATACTCTATTTTCGCAATGGGTGTATCGCCTTATATCACATCTTCAATCGTTGTTCAATTGTTACAAATGGATATTGTTCCTAAGTTGGTTGAATGGTCAAAACAAGGAGAAGTTGGTCGTAAAAAATTAAATCAAGTAACTAGATATTTAACAATTGTAATGGCATTTGTCCAATCAATTGGTATCTCTTTTGGATTTAATAGTTTGTCAGGAATGAATTTAATTAGAAATCCTGGGACATCAACTTACCTAAGTATTGCATTAATTTTAACTGCTGGAACAATGTTAGTTATGTGGATGGGTGAACAGATCACTGTTAAGGGATTTGGGAACGGCGTCTCTATGATTATCTTTTCTGGTATTATTGCCCGCGTGCCGTCTGGTATTATTGAATTTTATAATACTGAGATTAGAAATGCTGGATCAGACCTTTGGAAAACAATCTTATTCACTCTTGCATTAGTTATTGCAATTATTGCAGTTGTTGTATTGGTTGTATACTTTGAAACAGCAAAACGTAAAATAAAAATTTCCTACTCGAAACGTGCAGCGGCCTCAGACCAAAGTACTTTCTTACCGTTGAAAATCAACTCTGCTGGGGTTATTCCAGTTATCTTTGCAAGTTCATTTATTGTAACTCCGCAAACGATTATGGGATTCTTCCGTACAACGCAAGCTGATCAACAATGGTTTAAGATTATGGAAAATGTTTTTAATTACGAAAAACCAATTGGTGCGGTTTTGTATACAGTACTAATTGTTGTCTTTACTTTCTTCTATGCATTCATTCAGGTGAATCCAGAGAAAGTTGCTGAAAACTTACAAAAACAAGGTGGCTATATTCCAAGTGTACGTCCTGGTAAAGGAACTGAAGATTATATTTCAAGCGTCTTAATGCGTTTGAGTACAGTCGGAGCGGTATACTTAGGTCTAATTGCTTTACTTCCAATTTTGGCTAAAATTCTTTGGAGTTTGCCATCATCTATTGGTCTTGGTGGAACAAGTCTACTTATCGTAGTCGGAGTTGCATTAGAATCAACTAGACAATTAGAAGGACAAATGATTAAACGTAGTTATCTAGGCTTTATACAATAAGAAATTAGTGTTGAAGGTTTTCCTTCAGCACTCATTCTTACATTTAAGGAGGAAAAATGATGAATCTCATTTTAATGGGTCTTCCTGGTGCTGGTAAAGGAACACAAGCTGAACAAATTGTGGATACTTATAAAATTCCGCATATTTCGACTGGCGATATGTTTCGTGCTGCAATGAAAAATGAAACAGCCTTAGGTCTTAAAGCGAAAGCGTATATGGATAAAGGCGATTTAGTACCAGACGAAGTAACAAACGGGATTGTAAAAGAACGTTTGGCAGAATCTGATACTAACAATGGTTTCTTATTAGACGGTTTTCCAAGAACTTTGAACCAAGCAGAAGCTTTGGAACAAATCTTGAATGATCTAGGTAAGAAAATCGATGCCGTTATTAACATTCACGTTGATAAAGACATTTTGATGGAACGCTTAACAGGACGTATCATCTGTCGTACATGTGGAGCTACTTATCATAAAGTATTTAATCCACCAACTGTTGAAGGAACTTGTGACCGCTGTGGTGGCCATGATTTCTACCAACGAGACGATGACAAACCTGAAACAGTGGAAAACAGAATTAATGTTAACCTTGAGTTAACAGAACCTTTGTTAGACTTTTATGAAACACGCCATGTATTGAACACTGTTAAAGGTGATCAAGATATTCAAGACGTTTTCAAAGAAGTACAAGCAATTATTGAAAAATAGGCAGTAAGTAACTCTTTCATTACGAAATGATGCCTCGTTTCCAAAAATGTTAGCGAGGAAAAGCGGTTGTCTAACGAGGGACACTTGTCACTAATCTAATTTTATGTTACAATATTTGAGGTCTTGCCTTTTCAATATCTTAAATTTGTGGTAGAATTAATAGGTTAAGATAAAAAATTAGTGAGGGCTAAGGTTCTCGCTAGGTTTAACGCATTTAATTGCGAAACAATTTTAAGGAGGTACTAGGCGTGGCTAAAGACGATGTCATTGAAATTGAAGGAACAGTCGTTGAAACTTTGCCGAATGCAATGTTTAAAGTAGAACTTGAAAATGGCCATGTTGTATTGGCACATGTTTCAGGAAAAATACGTATGCACTACATTCGTATTTTACCTGGAGACAAGGTAACTGTAGAGTTGTCACCGTATGATTTAACTCGCGGTCGCATTACCTACCGCTTTAAATAATTGTACTCCGTCAATAAAATGGGAGGTATAATTCATGAAAGTAAGACCATCAGTAAAACCAATTTGTGAAAAATGCAAAGTTATCCGTCGTAATGGACGTGTTATGGTGATTTGTGAAAATCCTAAACACAAACAACGTCAAGGATAATAATTAACTATAACAGGAGGTGTAATTGTAATGGCTCGTATATCAGGAGTTGATATTCCGCGTGACAAACGTGTAGTAATATCTTTAACTTATATTTATGGAATCGGTAAAAACACAGCAATCAAAATTTTGAAAGCTGCAGACGTATCAGAAGAAATTCGCGTACGTGAATTAACAAATGATCAATTAGATCGCATCCGTGCTGAGATTGATTCGTATAAAGTTGAAGGAGATCTTCGTCGTGAAGTAAACCTAAACATTAAACGTTTAATCGAAATCGGATCATACCGAGGCATGCGTCATCGTCGTGGTTTACCAGTTCGTGGACAAAACACGAAAAACAACGCTCGTACTCGCAAAGGCCCAGCTAGAACAGTTGCAGGCAAGAAAAAATAATTAATTAAGTAAGGAGGTAACTCTTCATGGCAGGAAAGAAAGTTGTACGTAAACGTCGTGTGAAAAAGAATGTAGAAGTTGGGATTGCACATATCCGCTCTACTTTCAATAATACAATTGTAATGATTACCGATGCTCATGGAAATGCAATTTCATGGTCTTCAGCAGGAGCATTAGGCTTCCGCGGATCTAAGAAATCTACTCCATTCGCTGCTCAATTAGCTGCAGAAACTGCTGCTAAAGCATGTATGGAACACGGTATGAAAACAGTTGAAGTTGCTGTTAAAGGTCCTGGTTCAGGACGTGAAGCTGCAATTCGTTCATTACAAGCTACTGGTTTAGAAGTTACTGCAATTCGTGACGTAACTCCAGTTCCTCATAATGGATGCCGCCCTCCAAAACGCCGTCGTGTTTAATTGAGAGTAGCTTCATTAGGCTTGTTTGCACTCAGTAACATGAACTTAACGTTTTGAAAGGGGTATAGAGAGAATGATCGAAATTGAAAAACCAAGAATTAATACGATTGAGATCAGCGATGATGCCAAATTTGGTAAATTCGTTGTAGAGCCACTTGAACGCGGTTATGGTACTACGCTAGGGAATTCTCTACGTCGTATTTTGTTGTCTTCTCTTCCAGGAGCAGCAGTCACTACTATTCAGATAGATGGTGTGTTACACGAATTTTCTACAATCGATGGGGTTGTTGAAGATGTAACTTCAATCATTTTGAATATTAAAAAACTTGCACTCAAGTTATATTCTGGTGAAGATAAAACGATTGAAATCGATGTGAAAGGTCCAGCCGTAGTTACAGCAGCCGATATCACTTATGATAGCGATGTTGAAATCTTAAACCCTGACTTGTACATTTGTACCGTAGCTGAAGGCGCACGTTTTCACGTTCGTTTAACTGCGAAACAAGGTAGAGGTTATGCAAGAGCTGAACATAATAAACATGATGATATGCCAATTGGTGTATTACCAGTCGACTCGATTTACACCCCAGTTAGTCGTGTGAACTATCAAGTAGAAAATACTCGAGTGGGTCAAAAAGATAACTTTGATAAATTAACGCTTGATGTATGGGCAGATGGTTCAATTAGCCCAGAAGATGCTGTAAGTTTAGCAGCAAAAATCTTAACCGAGCATTTAGATATCTTCGTAAATCTATCTGACGAAGCTCGTAAAGTTGAAATCATGGTAGAAAAAGAAGAAACTCATAAAGAAAAAATGCTTGAGATG
The DNA here is from genome assembly GCF_000744375.1 of Carnobacterium gallinarum DSM 4847. NCBI lineage: Bacteria > Bacillati > Bacillota > Bacilli > Lactobacillales > Carnobacteriaceae > Carnobacterium > Carnobacterium gallinarum. Next base: position 1,669,203 of record NZ_JQLU01000005.1, read on the forward strand.
ACAATTGAAGAATTGGATCTATCTGTACGTTCATATAACTGTTTGAAACGTGCTGGTATTAATTCCGTTCAAGAATTGACAGATAAATCTGAAGCTGAAATGATTAAAGTACGCAATCTAGGACGTAAATCACTTGAAGAAGTGAAATTTAAATTAGCTGAGCTAAGTTTAGGTCTACGTCAAGACGATTAGTACCGTACCAAAGGAGGAAAAATCAGATGGGTTACCGTAAATTAGGACGTACAAGTTCTCAACGTAAAGCAATGTTACGTGATTTAACGACTGACTTAATCATTAACGAACGTATTGTTACAACTGAAGCTCGTGCTAAAGAGATTCGTTCGACTACTGAGAAAATGATTACTTTAGGTAAACGTGGCGATTTACACGCACGTCGTCAAGCAGCTAGCTTTGTTCGTAATGAAACAGCTTCTGTTAAAGAAGATGGCGATAAAATCGTTGTTGAATCTGCTTTACAAAAATTATTTAGTGATATTGCACCTCGTTACGCTGAGCGTCAAGGTGGATATACACGTATTATGAAAACTGAACCTCGCCGCGGAGACGCTGCACCAATGGTTATCATTGAATTGGTTTAATTTTCAATAAAATTGATTCACTTTTGGATGTATGTAAAGAGTGTTACGATGATGGAAATTTATTTCCAAGTCTAGCTCGAAACTTCTTCTGGGGAGATTTCTTTCCAGAAGAGGTAAATTCATCAAATGTGATTTTTTTTTGTCAAAAAGGAATAGTTTCTATCGACTTAATTGTTGCTAGAAATCATTCCTTTTTTTCTTTTTTATTTGACAAACGATCTGTGCCAAACTTGTATTTAAAATTCATTGAAAGCGGAATCAATTAGCTTTAAGATAGACTTAGATAAAGAAAGAACTTATTTAGTTCAATTTATAAAACAGATTACAAGGAGGTCACAAAATGGAAGCGTTAAATGAAAAAAGAGGGAACAAAAGTAAAGAATCGACAAAAGTTTCAACTAAGGTTCGGGCCCAGAAAGTTGGAACATTTTTAAGTAATATGGTTATTCCAAATATTGGAGCATTTATCTCATGGGGGTTATTAACAGCCTTATTTATTCCAAAGGGCTACTTTCCAAATGAATCATTAGCACAAATGGTTTCACCTATGATTACCTATTTATTGCCATTATTGATTGGATATACAGGTGGAAAAATGATTGCAGGACATCGCGGTGGCGTTATTGGAGCAGTTGCTTCGATGGGGGTTATTGTTGGTACCGATGTACCTATGTTTATTGGTGCGATGATTATGGGACCTATTGCGGGTTGGTCAATTAAGAAATTCGATGATACTTTCCAATCAAAAATTAGAGTTGGATTTGAGATGTTAGTTAATAATTTCTCAAGTGGAATTATCGGTTTTACTTTAGCAATTCTGGGTTATTTAGCAATTGGACCGTTGGTTACGTCAGTGATGAAAGTACTAAGTAGTGGTATTGAATTTATGATTAATGCAAATCTATTGCCTTTGGTAAATGTTTTTACAGAACCGGGGAAAGTTATTTTCTTGAATAATGCAATTAATCATGGTATTTTAGGACCTTTAGGAGTGGAACAAGCAGCTGAAACAGGTAAGTCAGTATTATTCATCTTATCTGCTAACCCTGGACCTGGTTTTGGTGTATTATTAGCTTATATGCTATTTGGCAAAGGAACAGCTAAAGCTTCTGCACCAGGAGCAGCGATTATTCAATTCATTGGTGGAATACATGAACTTTATTTCCCATATGTCTTAATGAAACCTTTGATGATTTTAGCAGTAATAGCTGGTGGTGTGGCAGGTACATTTACGTTTACAATTCTAGATACAGGATTAGTAGCAACGGCTTCTCCAGGTTCGATTATTTCCGTTATAGCGATGACACCTAAAGGAGAGTATTTGCAGATTTTGGCTGGTGTATCAGCTTCGATTGCAGCTTCATTCGTTGTCGCAATGTTAATCTTAAAGGCTGATCGTAGTACAACAGAAGAGGATTTTGAAAGCAATGTTGAAAAAATGCAAGCGATGAAAGCTGAATCAAAAGGAAAAGAAGTGAAAACTACATTAGTTTCTGCTAATGATGAATTATCTGCTGACACTGTCAAACGAATTATTTTTGCTTGTGACGCAGGAATGGGATCCAGTGCAATGGGCGCATCTATCTTGCGAAATAAAGTTAAAAAAGCTGGTTTAGATATAGCTGTTACCAATTCAGCCATTAGTAATCTGACGGATGAAGTTGGAACTTTAATTGTTACGCAAATCGAGCTAGCGCCAAGAGCATTAGAAAAAACACCAAGTGGGCTTCATGAAACTGTAGATAATTTCTTAAGTAGTCCTAAATATGATGAAATTGTTAGCAAATTAAGTGAATCGTAACTAGAAAATGAGGTGAAATCAGTGTATTTCTCAGTTAGAGAAAAGCAATTACTAGAATTATTACTTTTAAATCAACATGGGGTGACTTTAGAAACCTTGATGCGAGAACTAGGAGTGAGTAAGCGAACTATCTATCGTGAAATTGCAACAATTGAAGATACACTTGTTCGCTATCATTTGAGACTAAATAAAAAATTAAGTAGTGGATTTTATTTGGAAGGTGAAATAGCCGATATCGCTCATTTGAAAAAAGAGTTGTATCAAACAGTCCAAATAATGAACAGTCGTGAACGACAAAGTTATTTAACTTGCTTACTGTTGCTGACTCAGAATCAAGAAAAGTTATCTGGGTTAGCAATGGATTTGAATGTAAGTGTAGGAACAATAACGTCAGATTTAACTAGAATTGCTCAAATTATTAGCGAATTTCAAATGACTCTTCATCGCGGTAAAGGTAAGTCTGTTATGATTACTGGAGACGAAGAATCGTTAAGGCTATTGGTAAGTGGACTGATTACTAGTGAACTTAATGACTATGAATTTTTAGAAATGTTGGGACATGTAGACGAAGAAAATTATAACCAGCAAAGTAAGACGATGCCATTTTTAAATTTGCTGGATGAGGGCATGTTAGTTTTTGCTACGAAAGTTACGCTTGATAGTCAACAAACTTTTGTTGGGGAAATTACGGATACAGGACTAAAGCAGTTTATTATTATTTTGACATTAAGTTTAATGCGTATAAAGGCAGGTTATTCACTTCAATCAATGAAGACAGCTGCTAAAGAATTAGTTCCATTTTCTAAAGCGATTGGTGAATTTATAGCAGAGCAAGTAAATGAACAAACGAACCTTGAATTAAATCAAATTGAAAAAGAGTTTTTATGTAGAAGTATCAATGGTGCGCGTTTTTTTTCTAAGAAGTCATTATTTTCAGATGAGTATGATTTTGAATTAGTTTATCAAGTAAAGCAGTTAATTCGTTTGGTCTCTGACGGGGTTGAATGGGATTTTACAAAAGATTATACATTATTTAATGGTTTATTGACCCATATTGGATCTTCGTTAATTCGTACGTTAACGCCAGTACATCAAAGCACAGATAATTTATTAGCTAGTATCAGAGAACGTTATCCTCGAATTTATGATAGTGTGATGTCAAGCTTGTGGTCGGTATTTCCCAAAAATTATTTTTCAGAGAATGATCGAATTTATCTAGTGATTCATTTTGCTTCTTCATTGGAAAATAACCAAGTTCTTCATGAGCTAAAAACGTTGGTAATCTGTTCAAGTGGAATTGGGACATCTAAAATGTTAGAAAATCGTTTGTATAAAAACTTTCCAGAAATGAAAGAAATCGATGTTATCCCATTATCACAAATTCAAAATCAAGATTTAACCAAATTTGATTTTATTTTTTCGACGATTGTTTTACCGGGATTTACTAGTCAGTATCAGTTGATCACACCTCTACTTTTAAAAGAAGAAGTTCAAGTGATTCGGACTTTAATTGAGGAGAACAACATCCGAATGAAGCAGCATAAAAAGAATGTGCCGCTAGAAACAGCTGTTGGAGAGAGAAAACCAGTTAAAGCATTACAGGATATGTACGATTTAACGAGCAAAGCTTTACATCTTGTAGAGATGATGTCGATTATTCCAGCCTTGGAGGATACTGTGGAAGAGGTTTTGGTGACTATTTGTCAACGACTTGAAGAAGCAGGGATTTTAACAAATGGAACTGAAATTCAGCAGCAATTATTAAAGCGAATGACGTTAGCCCCAATCGGATTGCCAAATACAAAAATGGCTTTATTTCATACAAGTAGTCCTTTTGTGATGAAAAGTTATTTTGGTATCTACCAATTACAACAGCCGATAGAAATTATGGGAATTGATCATGTGCCTATCAAAATGGAACGAATATTATTAATGTTAGCACCAAAGCCGCTGCCATTAATCGACCAAGAATTATTGGGCTTGATTAGTAGCACGCTGATTGAAGATGAAAAGAATATGAAATTGTTTGATGAAGGAATAGAAAGTGCAATTCGTGAAAAATTAGAACGAATATTCAGTCGCTATATTCAAGAAAAATTAAGATAAGGAGTGGAAAAAGATGACTATGATTCATACAAATACAATTCGTTTAGGTGCTGAGTTTAAGACAAAGGAAGAAGCTATACGTGCTACTGGAGAACTTTTGGTAGCAGCTGGAGCAGTTGAGGAAAGTTATATCCAAAGTATGTTAGAAAGAGAGGAAACCGTTTCTACGTATATGGGAAACTTTATTGCGATTCCTCATGGCACAGATGCATCAAAAGGCACAATTAAAAAAACGATGATTTCAATTGTAGTGGTTCCTGAAGGGATTGATTTTTCAGATATTCCCGATGAGAAGAAAGTTTTTGTATTATTTGGAATAGCTGGAATTGGGGATGAACATTTGGACTTGCTTTCTAAAATTGCGATTTTCTGTTCAGAAATGAGTAATGTCGAGCAATTAATTTTGGCAGAAACACCCGAAGCAGTTATTGCGTTATTAGAAAATATCGAAGATTAGTTATCTGTCGTGTTAAAAAATTGTTTAAACAAGCATGAAATCCACTTTATAATTGATTTCATGCTTGTTTTAATTTAAATAGTATCTTATCGAAACATATTATTAGTAAAATAATTATGTTATAATTTATAAAAGCTAATATCAGGACGATACATTTAAATTGGAGATGATAATAATGAAGCGATATTCTTTTAGTGCACTTATACTTATTTTATTTTTTGCTCTGTTTTTAGGGGCATGCAGTAAAAAAAAAGAGAACAACATAGAAAAACATGACGCGCCTGTTGGAGATTTATATATTGAGGACCCTAATCAAGAAATTATCGAACCAGAAGAACCTGGAAGCTAAAAGTTTATATATCGTTAGCTTAAGTAAGTTAAATACACTTGGATAGCCTCTATTTTTCTATTTTCTTTAGTCGTACCAGCTACTGCACCATTTCCAACAAGAGGTAACCAGCCTTTACCAGCAACATGAACTCTATATCTTACACCATATCTTGTTGCGTAGGCCCCGGTTAGTTGGATCGTAATGGCTTCTAATTGCTTTGAAAAGCCAACTGTTCCAGCTGTTGCGCCATTTTTTGCATCAGGATACATCCAACCAATATCTTGTACATGAACTTGATATTTAATACCTGATAATCTTGATGAACCTTGTTTAAGCCATACCTTGATTGCTTCCATGCGTAGTGATTGTCCTGTTGTTCCGATTGCAGATGTAGCAGAAGCGTCTAATTCACCAGTCCAACCATAATTTTGTATATGAGCTTGATAGCTTATACTAACCTTAGCAGCTCTAGTTGAGGTAGGAGGATACAGTGATTCTCCTTCAGGCAAACTATTTTCTAATTCTTGTATATCAATAATTGCATTAGTAGATAATAGAATATTTGAATCAACGGGTATCGTTATTACAGTAATAGTATCGATATCTTCTGCATATACTTGATTTTTTAAAATTAGCACTCCAAATAAAACCGTTACTATTAAAAGTAAACTCTTTTTCATTTTATCAGCTCCATTTTCATCATTATTAAAAATGTTTTAATTAAGTATAAACAAAATTAAATTTAATTACAAGTGTGTTTTTTTATCTCGGATAGCATTTTCCAAAAAGCAAGCGCTACAATAAAATCAATAACCATTTTCTTCTATAATATAGTTAAATATTGATGGATTAAGAGCAAAGGATATTGCATCCGAGGCTCTTTTTTGATAATCTTAAGGGGATTGAATTGAGAAGGAACACGGAGGTTTGTTCAGTGGAAAAAATTATAACATTAAGTGATATATCATATAAATATCACCCGGATGCTGAAAAATTAGCGATTGATAAAGTCAATCTTGAGATTGAAGCAGGTGAATGGGTGGCGATTATTGGACATAACGGCTCTGGAAAATCGACCTTGGCAAAAACAATCAATGGATTATTAGCACCAACTAATGGAACAGTCACAGTTGGCGGTCATATTTTAACAGAAGAATCAGTTTGGGATATTCGTCGAATGGTTGGAATGGTTTTTCAAAATCCAGACAATCAATTTGTAGGATCAACAGTGCAAGATGACGTTGCTTTTGGTCTGGAAAATATTGGAATTCCTCGTGATGAGATGATTGAACGTGTGACGAATGCCATTGAAAAAGTAAAAATGTCAGAATTCCTTGAAAAAGAACCAGCTAGACTTTCTGGCGGTCAAAAGCAGCGTGTTGCCATTGCAGGTGTAGTCGCATTGAAACCAAATATTATTATTTTAGATGAAGCGACAAGTATGTTGGATCCCCAAGGGCGTGCCGAAGTATTGGCGACAGTCCATGAAATCAAAGAGGAAGCGAATTTGATGGTGATCTCAATTACTCATGATATTAATGAAGCAGCCAGTGCTAGTCGGATTTTAGTGATGGAACAAGGCAAATTAATTCGTGAAGGAACTCCGGAAGAAATCTTTTCATATGGCGATGAATTAATTGAAATGGGTTTAGATCTACCATTTCCAGAAAAATTGAAATCAGCCTTGAAAGCCCGTAATATCGACGTTCCAAAAGAATATTTAACTGAAGAAGGGATGGTGGATTGGTTATGGACATTACTTTCAAAGAAGTAGGATTCACCTACCAAAAAGGCACACCTTTTCAAAATAGAGCATTGTATGATATTGATTTAGCCATTAAATCTGGTAGTTTTACAGCATTGGTTGGTCATACTGGAAGTGGAAAATCCACCATATTACAGCACTTGAATGCATTGATGAAGCCAACAGAAGGAACAGTAACGATTGGTGATCGTATAATTACCCCTGAAACAAACAATAAAAATTTAAAAGATATTCGTAAAAAAGTTGGGATTGTTTTCCAATTTCCAGAAGCACAGCTTTTTGAAGAAACGATTGCAAAAGATATTGCTTTTGGACCACAGAATTTTGGTGTAGCTGAGAAAGATGCCTTGGAATTAGCAAAGGAAATGTTAGATTTAGTTGGATTAGATGAAACGTATATGGAGCGTTCACCTTTTGATTTATCAGGTGGGCAAATGCGTCGTGTAGCGATTGCTGGCGTATTAGCAATGGAACCTGAAGTTTTAGTTTTAGATGAACCGACAGCAGGGTTAGATCCTAAAGGCCGTCGTGATATGATGGAAATGTTCTATCAGTTGTATAAAACGAAAGGTCTAACGATTGTTTTAGTTACGCACCAAATGGATGACGTGGCAGATTTTGCGGATCAGATGATTGTTTTAGAAGGCGGTACAATTGTGAAACAAGGCTTGCCAAAGGATATCTTTAAAGAGGCTGCTTGGTTAGAGGAAAAACAACTTGGTGTACCAACTGCGGTTTCTTTTAGCAATAAATTTAGTGAAAAAACCGGAATTGATTTAGGTGAGTTGCCTTTAACAACCGATGATTTGGCAGACTTACTTGTTGCTAAAATCAATGAAACTAAAGCAGGTGATGTCAAATGATGGATAAATTGATTTTTGGGCGCTATATTCCGGGAGATTCGATTATTCATCGTTTAGATCCACGGGTTAAATTATTAGCCAGTTTTTATTTTATTGGCATTATCTTCATGGCGAACAATTGGCAGACGTATTTATTTTTATTCGCATTTACGTTAGGCACGATTGCGTTATCAAAAATTAAGTATAAATTCTTTATTAATGGAGTTAAGCCGTTAATTTGGCTAATACTCTTTACTGTTATTTTACAGATACTCTTTAGTCGTGGTGGCGAAGTTTATTTTGAGTGGGGAATATTGGTTATCTCTCAATATGGTGTCCTCAATGGCGTCTTCATATTCTGTCGTTTTGTACTGATTATTTTTATGTCAACGTTATTAACTTTAACCACAGCACCGTTATCTTTGACGGATGCAATTGAGTATTTATTACGACCGTTAAATGTAATTAAATTCCCAGTTCATGAGATTGCATTGATGTTATCGATTGCGTTGCGATTTGTACCGACGTTAATGGATGAAACAGAAAAAATTATGAATGCCCAACGAGCTCGTGGAGTTGATTTTGGTGAAGGAAATGTCTTTCAGCAAATGAAATCGATTGTTCCGCTATTAGTCCCGTTATTTGTGAGTTCGTTTAACCGTGCGGAAGAATTAGCAACGGCAATGGAAGCTCGAGGTTATCAAGGTGGCGAAGGCCGGACGAAATACCGATTATTGAAATGGGAACGCAATGATACGCTTGTGATTGTAGCATATGCGCTAGTGACCGTTGTGTTGGTTTATTTAAGAAGTTAATGAAGCAGAGAAGCTATTTCGTAATGGAATAGCTTTTTCTGATAGAAGATAAAGGGGAAAATAAATGGCAATAACACGTTATAAATTAATCTTACAATACGATGGAACGAACTTTGCAGGATCACAAATTCAACCGAATGAACGAACGGTGCAAGGTGAGATTGAGAAGGCTTTAAAAGTCATGACTAAGGGAACGGCAATTAAGTTACAAGCTTCTGGCAGAACAGATGCCGGCGTTCATGCACTAGGACAAGTGATTCATTTTGATTATCCAACTAGAATTCCTGCTGAGAATATGTTGCGGGCTTTAAATAGTTTAACGAGTGATGAGATTGCTTTTATTCATTCAGAAATAGTTAATGAACATTTTCATGCACGTTATTTTACAGCAGGCAAAAAGTATCAATATGTAGTAAATATTAATCCTGTTATTGATCCCTTTATGCGGAATTTTGCACTGCATCATCCTTACCCAATTCATATGGATTACTTAGAGAGTGCTTTAAAGGATATTCTTGGAACCCATGATTTTTCAAGTTTTTGTGCGATTAAAAGTGGTCGTGAAAATAAAGTTCGTACGATTTATGAAGCAAGTGTCGTAAAGGATGAGGCAAAAGGTAGCTTGACCTTTACATTTCGTGGTGATGGATTTTTATATAATATGGTTCGGATTCTGATTGGGACGCTGCTACAAATAGCCAATGGCCGCCGTCCTGTGAATGATCTAAAACGTTTGATAGAAGTTAAAGATCGCAATCAAGCAGGTCCAACGGCTTCACCAAGTGGCTTGTATTTGATGGAAGTCTATTATTTATCGGATGCTGAAATTGCTGAAAAGTTAGCAGAGAATGCTGAATGGAATCGTAGAAAGGCGTTGAGCGAGGATGGAGATTAGATTAAGTGAGTTAAAGGATTATGAAGGAATTGTTGCTATTGAAAATGTTATTTGGAATGATTTGAATACTCCTGCTGTTACGGAATATAACAGCGTGGCTGAATATATTTTGCGTTTTCCAACGGGGTCTCATCTGGTGGCAGTGGAAGGAGAAGATGTTCTGGGGATACTGGGATTTCACCATCCAACCTCGTTACCAGCTCACAAAGGAACTTGGCTGTTAGATATCGGCGTATCACCAGCAGCTCAAGGTAAAGGTGTGGGGCAAGAATTGGTTGCAGGCATCAAGGAACTAGCACGATTTAATGGAATTCATAAGTTGTCGTTGCGTGTTTTGGGAACCAATGTTGGAGCCATTCGATTTTATCTGAAGAATGGGTTTGTAGAAGAAGGATTACTGAAAGAAGAGTTTTGGATTAACGGGCAGTATGTTGATGATGTATTTATGGGGTTTGTTGTGGAATAGATGAGTTAGTTGATATAAAGTAGTTATTTCTAATAGAATAAAAAGCAGAATAAAACCATTTAGGAATTTATTCTGCTTTTTATGATTTAATTAGATTGTTCATTATTTTAGATTAAAAAAAATGAGAAGGAAATTATATATAGCTTTACACTCTAAATTACTTAGATTAACAAAGTAACACAATAATAACAAAAAAAAAAAAAAATTCAATACTTACTAATAATAAAACAGAAAAATAGATAAATATAACTACTCATAAAGCACTTGTGTTATCTATGTAATTAATGTATATTATATATAGTGGGTATTTAATAGGAGGGGATAAATATAGAGAGTATTTTAAGTGTTTTAAGATTGATATCAATATGCTACTCAATCTACAAAAAAGTAAAAAAGATGAGTAATAATTCTTCGAGGAAAGATACTCATCTTTATAATGTACAAATACTAGTGATACATATATCTAAATAGTATATGTATCACTAGTATAGCATAGTTGAAAACTAAGGTAAATTGTCCTTGGTTTTTAATTAAAATTTGAGGAGGGAATGTATGCGCTTAAAAGTTGTATGTGAATTAGATAGTGAAGAGTTGCCTAAAGATTATCGACGGAAAATATTAAGCTTAATGAAAATTGGGTTGAATAAAGTCAATCCAACAGCGTATCAAGAATTATTTGAAAGCAATAAACGTAAAAATTATACATGGGCTGTTTTTTTTAAAAATGCTGTATTTAACAAAGAGACAATTACTATTCCAGATAAACAATTTATTTTAAATTTTTCAACTGGGGATGCTGAAAAATCGGTTTTATTTTATAACGCATTTACAGAGCTTTTAAATGAAGAAGTAAAAATTTCTGGAAAAACATTTCAGATTACGGATGTAGAGGCAGTTCCTCAACCTAAAATTCGTACTAATCATGTTATTTTTAAAACTCTTAGTCCAATCGTTGTTCGTGAGCATTCTCAATCTACTAAAAAAGACTGGTTTTGGTCGGTTACACAAAATGAGACGAAATTTTTAGATGTATTAAAGCAGAATTTACTCTATAAATTGGAATCTAATTCTGAGGAGTCACTAAAAACAGATATTGAACAGCTTTCTTTTAAACCAATAAAAATGAAGAAAACGGTGGTCAGTCACTATGATAAACAAATTGAAGGTAGCATTGGAACCTTTGAATTAACAGGGGCATCTTACTTGTTAAATGAATTCCAGCAATCAGGCGTGGGCTCGGTTACTGGTGGCGGATTTGGATTCGTGGAAAGAATAGACTAGAGAAAGGAGAAATTCTATGGACACTTTTAAGTTATATAGTAGCGGAGATATTGTACGGGATACAGGGTTGCTTTATTTTTATCGTCTATTGCGTGAGATTAATGAACAAAATCAATCGATCTTACAACCTAAGCTGGCCTTAAATTATTTAGAATTTCAACTGCCAACAGAGGAAGAATTTGATCTAGAAGCAGCATTATTTAATCAAATTATAAATGTAGAGTTATACCAAACATTTATTCAAGATTTAAGTGCTGAAAAAATTGATCCAGTACTCATTAATGAATGGAAACAATCAAGTTTAGGTGAGTTGAGAACCAATCTTTTAAAAGCAAAAATTCCAACTAAACAAATTGATAAAATTATGAAAAAAAGTGAAACAATTTACTTTCCTTATTTAAGAAATAGTGGGAAATTTGGGGCAAATGCACAAAGCGTTCAAAATTTTCATCGTAATCTAAAAACGTTCATTCAACTATTTTTTTCAAGGTTACAAGGAGAAAGTAAAGAAAGAGAATTCTATGGAGAAGGGCGAGTATGTGGGATTTGCCATCTTGAACATGCGGGAGTCTATGACATTACCCATAAATATGCGGCTGACATTGTAGAAAGCTTGCCTGAAAAGCAACGCATTTATCGAACGGATTCTAAGTATTTATATACATTTCAAGGAAGCCAGAATAATACTTTTTCTAACTATGCTGATTATCAGCAAGATTCAGCGATTTGTTTTTCCTGCGAATTTTTTAATTTATTTTTCCTGCTGTATATTAAAAAGGAAAAAGCTAAGTATTTAGTGAGTTGCCAGAACTTGGTGCATATGGAATTTTTACAACGAAAAATTAGAATGAAACAGGATATCTATTATCAACAAAGTTTTTATTATCAAGTTGCGAAAAGTACAAAATCTGCTCGAATACGTTTATATCAAGTTGCAACAGATCCAAATAAGGGACTGTTATTAAAATTAGAAGATGCAATTGAATTTGATGATTTATTAAAACAAATAAAATTAATGGATTTTGTCGATTCTTTTTCATTTCCAGAAGAACAAAAAAATGTATCAGACTTAAAACAGTTAATTAAGCGCTTTATTTTGAATAAAAACAATGAAATGGCTTATCAGTATTTATTAGGTAACTTAATCAATCGAGAAGCTAATATAATGGCATACAATTGGTCAATAGTTGTGAAGTTTATTGAAGAAGTGATGAAAGAAGGCGAGAATTATGTCGGAAAAGTATAATGTGAAAGCTAAAAAAAGTACTTATCGAGCATTTGGTAAGTTCTTTAATACACTAAAATCAAAAGAAGCACTAGCCTTTCAATTAACTCAAATGGTTAAAATGGAGGATCGTAAAGGAGTACTAGACTTGTTGGAACAAGTTTATTTAGCTAATAAAAGAGCAGAACAGAAAAAAGAAAATGGAAAGCAATTTTCGTTACCAGCAGATTTACCAGCAGATATATTATACAGCTCGACTAAAGAATTTGCTTATGTTATGGGTTATTTTATTATTGGGTTACTATCCTATTCAACAGAAAATAAAGAGGGGAATGAAGCAGAATGAAGAAAGTTTCTGGTGTGACATTAACGATTTTAACAGAAAGTCCAATTGCTTTATCAAATGATCAAGGATTTGGAAATTATACGCCGATTAAGAAATATTTTTTTAAGGATGGTATACATGCAATGACTTCGGTAGCCACCTTCACTTATGAGTTAAGAAAATGTTTATTTGAAAATTTTGGTTGGTCATTAAGTGATTTGACTGTTAAAAAAAGTAATTCATATTTTAATGATGTTGATTTAATGACCGAAAAGGGGTTTGAAGCAGATATTTTTGGTTTTTTATTACCCGATCAGCAAGTTTCTAAAACATCGCCATTAAGAGTTATTCCTTTTACTTCAGTTTCTACTTTTAAAAATGATACACAATTAATTACGAATCGTGGTTTTTTAAATATTGATTTAAAACGAAATCGCTTTGATGAAAAAGGCAAGGAATTAGAAATTGAAGATGTTCCTAGAACACAAGCGTTAGCTAATGAAGAAGTGTTTGGTGATTATTATACCTATACTCTTACAATTGAATTAGATCGAATCGGTGTAGCGGAAGTGAAAAAAGATGAAAAAGGAAAGTATCAATATCTTGAACCAAATGAACGTAGCTATATGTCGCCAGAGTTAAGAATGCAAGCTGTAGATGATATTTTAAATGCCGTGACGATTTTGACTCGAGATATTAAGCATCAACGAGTACTATTAAAACCATTGGCAGTATTCGGAGGAGCTTTTGAACAAGTAATTCCTTATTTTTGGAACGATATGATTTTAGAATCTGTAACAGACAAAATGAAGATAGATACAAGTTTTGTTGATAAGACAATTGCAGATTATAAATTAGAAAATGTCATTAAAGCAATGGATAAAAACTTGATGCTTTCTGGAGAGCAAGAAACAGTATCACCTGTTCAAGCTATTCAACAACTGGCAAAGTGTTTAACTGTTGGGGAAGACAATCAGTGGTATTTGGAAGAGTAGGAGTTGAGAGGAAATGACTAAGGTATTACGATTTAATTTATTTCAACCAGTTGCCCATTTTCGTGATCCTAAAGTACTTCAAGATGATTTTATTGCTACGTTGAATCTACCCGCACCTACAACTATTGTCGGGATGCTTTCGTATCTATGTGATTGTAAGTTTAATGAGAATTTAGAAGTAGCTGTGATCGGGACTCATGAGAAAAAGGAAGTTCATTTTTCAAGAGGAGAAAGAGAAGATTTTTGGAGGAAATATCAAACGTATGTTAAGAAAAAAGAGGAATCCCTACAAAAAAGTGGAACAACTTACCTCCATTACAAACACAATATTGCTGAAAATCGAATGATGTACTCGGAAGTTTTACGAAATTTGGAACTAACAATTTTTATTAAGGCGAGTGATGCAGTCTTGGAGCTATTACTTGAGAATTTAACCAATCCAAAACGTTATCTTTCCTTAGGTAGAAAAGAGGATACTGCACTACTTGTAGGGGCTAGACAAGTTGGATATGTCAAAAGTACACCAGCAATAGTTGACATTGAGGAGTTGGAAATGGGGCATGTATCAGAAGCGTTAAGCAAACAGGTGAAATTGATGCATAGTTATGTTGCAATTGACGAAATGGCATCAGCAAAATTGTTGGCATCAGGGACACTTTTTACTTTGCCTTACACGTATCAAGATTTAGCGGCTAGTAAGATAAACACCCAAAAACTATATCGAAACTATATCTATATTGAAGAAGGGGTTTATCCTGAAAATTGTACCGTTTATTGTTATAAAAAAAATCAAGAAGAATCAGAATATTTTCTATGGATGTGAGAAAATGAAACATAAACTACTAGCAAAATCTCAAAGTAAAGATTCTCAGAAAAATAATCGAACTATAGCGGAGCACACACAGGATTTATTAGCAGCATATCATACGATTATTGATCGCTTAGATAGTTCTGAAAAGGAAAAGCAGATGATTTATTGGCTTTGTGTGACTCATGATTTAGGTAAGGCCAATAGTAAATTTCAAAATAGAATTCGACAAAATATCGCTAAAAATGAAAAGAAAACAGACTTTTTCCAAATTGAATCCATCACAAAAGAACGTAAAGAAATTCGACACAATTTATTAAGTCCTGCATTTGCAATGAAGTTACTTCAAGATCAAAATGACTTTTCAAAAATAGATAAAAAGATTATGGTGAAAGCTATTATGTTGCATCATGGAAATTTTGATAACTATCTTGAAATTAGTTATGCCAGTATTGAAGAAGCTATTTATGGAGATATTGGAGTAGACTTATTAAGCATAAAGGAGAAATTTGATTTTGCTGAATTGGAAAATTTAATTTTTGATTCATTGGGAATGAAGTATTCATTTAGTCGTGAAAATTTATCTTATGATTATATTAGTGATTTTCATGAAAATATCGGCTTAGATTTAGCAGATGTTGAGATAGATAATTTTGAGGATGTAGAAAATAAATACAAGCAACAGTATATTGAAATCAAAGGTTTTCTAAATTTAATTGATCATATTGCTTCTAGCCAAGAAGATAGGAAATTTGATTATTATTTAACAGAGAAAGAGCAAGCTGGAAATGATCAAAATTTATTAGATTTTATAAAAAAACAAACAGGACTCAAAGATCCTCGATTCAATCCGTTGCAAGAAGATATTATGCAGTATCAAGGGAATAAATTAGTTGTTACACAGGCATTTACAAGTGCGGGTAAAACGATTAGTGATGACCGATTAGTGGCGAATAAAAAAATCTATTTAACTCCGAATCGCATTAGTGCAATGAGTTTTTATCAAGATGCCTGTGAAAAATATAATCGCAAAAATGTTGGGGTGCTGCATGGAACATTGCATCTTTATCAAGATGAAAAGGAAGAAAAATTCAATGAAATTAGTCTATCAAAAAATGATATTGAGTTAGCTAGAAATTTTGCACAACCATATATTTTAGCGACAGTGGATCAAATTGCGATGGCTGTCTTTAAGCATCCTAATTACGAGAAAACTTTAGCTGTATTGAAAGGAACACGTGTATGTGTGGATGAAATTCATTTGCTCTCACCAAGAATGTTTTTAGCTTTTTGGTTATTAATGGACTATGCTATGGAACACTTAGATACAAAGTTTCATTTGATGACGGCTACGTTACCGATAATTTATCAAGAAAAATTAAAACAACTAACAGAGTTTACTAATCAAAAAATTGAATTAGTAGATGATGCAACGAAGAAGATTAATTTGAGGATGGATGTAAAAAAAGAAAAAATTAGTTCTTTATGTGAAGAAGCGTTAGATCAGAATCAACAAATACTGATTATTCTAAACTCCATCGATGATGTAATTACTTTATATGATAAGTTGAGAAAAGTATTGCCGAAGGAAACTCAGATTCAGTGTTTACACAGCCGATTTAAAGAAAAAGAGTTAAAAGATCTGTATAAGAGAATTAACCAGCAAGAGGGAACTATCTGGATTACAACACAAGTTGTTGAGATTGCTTTGGATATTGACTTTCCGGTTGTAATTTCAGACTTGTCACCTATGGATTCGTTAGTACAACGAATGGGTCGGAACAATCGTAAAGGGAAACTTGCAGCAGGTGGCGATTTTTATTTATTGGAAAAAGCAAAAAGCAGTGTTTACCCAGAAGTTTTACTTACAGAAACAGAAGGACTCTTAAAGAAAGAGCTTAAAAAGAAAAATAGCTTGCCTTTAACTTTGAAAGAGCGCCAAACGATTTTGGAGATGTATTATGAACAAAAGAAAGTCGTTGATTACTATGAGTCAGAGTTTAAGCAAGCAGAGCAGGACATTCGGAAAATTTTTGGCTTAACATCAAGAGCCTTGTTAACTGGCGAGATAGTCTTTTTTGAAGGTGATCCATACCGCAATATTTCAGATTCAAAAAAAGAAGCAGCTAAGTATTTTCGTGATGCAGATATGCAAGTGAAGGTATATTTGGAGGAAGATAAAGCTGACTTAAAGGGCAATGGGATTACGATTTCCGGAAGAAGGCTTTATTATCTTCGGAAAAATTCTGGAATTGAAGAAAAAGGCAATCGAGTGTATCTTTTAAAAGAGTCTGTTTATGAGTATAGTCAAGAAAAAGGATTACTGTTTAAAAAATAAGAATGGAGCAGAGTCGAGTTGTTGACTCTGTTTTTGTATGTAACTCAACTGAATCCAACAATCAGTTATTTACATAGTCCAGGTGAAAGACGATTTTCATTGTGCTTAGATACATCTGAAATTTTTAAACCACTGATTGTTGATCGTTTGATATTTTCATTGCTTAATAAAAATATCATTACTGAAAAAGATTTTGCAACGGATTCTAACTATTATCATTTGAAACCACAGGGGCAACAAAAAATTTTAAAAGCATTTCAAGAAAAATTGGATGATACGATTAAGCATCGTGATTTAGGTCGAAATGTTAGTTATCGAAGGTTGATACGCTTGGAAGGTTATAAACTAATCAAGCATTTGATGGGCGAAAAAGAATATGAGGGCTTTAAGATTTGGTGGTGAGAAATGTATATTATATTGATTTATGATATTCCTTTAGAAGAAAAAGGAGCTAGGGCTTCTCGTAATATATTTAAAATTTGTAAAAAATATTTAACACATGTACAAAAATCTGTTTTTGAAGGAGAGCTAACCCCAGCATTATTAAAACAGCTAGAACTAGAGTTAGAGCCATTTATTAGAAAAGATTTAGATTCAATTATGATTTTTAAAAGTCGTAACAAAAAGTGGTTGGAGAAAGAGTTTTGGGGAGTCGAAGAAGATTTAACGTCTAATTTTTTTTGATATTTTGAAAATCTGTCGACCATCAATAGTGCAAAAAAGTGGGGAGATCGACAGATTTGCTTAATCCCTTGGTATATCTGGATTTTTAGTGAAATGGCTCGTTCGATATGTTAAGATTAGAGAGTAGAAATCTTCAAAATGAGTAGGTCGACAGATTGCCCCTTAGAAACCCTTGGTACTAAAGGGGTGAATTGGGTACCTGTTCTTAATCTAAAATAGTGAAATGTAAATCTAACAGTATAGAGATCATAGTCTTCATCTGTAATTGTTCTTAATCTAAAATAGTGAAATGTAAATATTACAGATCTTTCGTTACAGCGGTATTCCAGAGGTTCTTAATCTAAAATAGTGAAATGTAAATCAGCATCTTTATCAATCAACAAACTGTCGCCCTCGGTTCTTAATCTAAAATAGTGAAATGTAAATACGACTAAACTGTATAAACCTAGCAAAGTCACGCTACGTTCTTAATCTAAAATAGTGAAATGTAAATTGCCTTCTTGGATGTCGTCCTCGGTAAATATCAGTGTTCTTAATCTAAAATAGTGAAATGTAAATCTTAAAAATAACGTCGACTACTCCATTGTCGTCTCGTTCTTAATCTAAAATAGTGAAATGTAAATTTCTAATAAGGCTCCAAAAGTCTCTCCCAATGTTATGTTCTTAATCTAAAATAGTGAAATGTAAATTTTGCTGTTGAAGTAGATGGAGTGCCGCAATCTGACGTTCTTAATCTAAAATAGTGAAATGTAAATCCTTCTACCTGTTTTGTTGCTTTTTTACCTTTAAACTGTTCTTAATCTAAAATAGTGAAATGTAAATTATTTACGAAACCATCGGTGACCCACGTTACACCAGTTCTTAATCTAAAATAGTGAAATGTAAATTCTGAAATATATGTTATAATAAGTTATAAGTTAATGTTCTTAATCTAAAATAGTGAAATGTAAATTTTGAATTTGGTCATTGATAATAAAAATACCTAACTGTTCTTAATCTAAAATAGTGAAATGTAAATAGGCTTGATGCTCGATATTAGAGTATGTCGCTCTGTTCTTAATCTAAAATAGTGAAATGTAAATATTATATTGTGTAGCAAGCGCTAAATCGATTTTCTGTTCTTAATCTAAAATAGTGAAATGTAAATTTGTACGCACGCGATGTGATGATTACGTCAGGATTTGGTTCTTAATCTAAAATAGTGAAATGTAAATACCTATCTGGTGAAGAAGGAGCTTCGATGTTGGCCGTTCTTAATCTAAAATAGTGAATTCATAATAAAATAGTAAGGGAATCTGTTGAAATATATTTTGAGATTAAATGATGTTATGTGAAGGAAAATGAACTTTTTTTAATTTAGGATTATTTCAAAATTTAATTTTTAACAAGCTCATTTTTTTATGAAAAACTGTCAGAAAACTATTGACAAAAGGGCTAATTAACAGTATTATGGTAGATGGTATTGTTTGCCCCACGATGAGCCCCGGAAACTTATTGTGCATTCAAACAAACAGATAAGAATATGGAGGAAAAAAACGTGCGTACAACTTATATGGCTAAACCAAACGAAGTAGAACGTAAATGGTACGTAGTAGATGCAACAGATATTCCATTGGGACGTCTTTCAACTACTGTAGCAACCATCTTACGAGGCAAAAATAAACCAACTTTCACACCTAATGTAGATACAGGTGATTTCGTGATTGTAATTAATGCTGACAAAATTAAATTAACAGGTAAAAAAGCAACTGATAAAATTTATTATCACCATAGTGGATTCCAAGGTGGTTTGAAACAAGTATCAGCTGGTGAATTACGTGCAAACAATTCTCGTAAATTAATCGAATTGTCTGTAAAAGGTATGCTTCCAAAGAATACTTTAGGACGTAAACAATTTATGAAATTAAATGTTTATGGTGGTTCTGAACATGAACACCAAGCACAAAAACCAGAAGTATTGGATATTACAAACCTAATTTAAGGAGGGAATTTCATTGGCACAAGTACAATATACCGGCACAGGCCGTCGTAAAAACTCAACTGCTCGCGTACGTTTAGTACCCGGAACAGGTAAAATTATCATGAATAAAAAAGACATCGTTGAATACATTCCGTTTCCATATTTACACGAGGTAGTTAAACAACCTCTTGCAACTACAGAAACTTTAGGTAGCTACGATATCTATGTTAACGTTAATGGTGGAGGATTCACTGGACAAGCAGGAGCTGCTCGTCACGGAATCGCTCGTGCATTATTACAAGTTGACCCAGACTTCCGTGCTCCTCTTAAAGCAGCTGGATTATTAACACGTGACCCTCGTATGAAGGAACGTAAAAAACCAGGTCTTAAGAAAGCCCGTAAAGCTTCACAATTCTCTAAGCGTTAAAATCGTTGTTATATCAACGTTATGGACACTTTCTCATTTCGAGAGAGTGTCTTTTTTTGTGATTTTGGGTACGAGAATGGGTACGCGTTTTGAAATGGAGCGTACCTTACCTTGTACAAGGCTTCTTAAAACTAGTAGTTAATTTGCTTTTTTTGCTTCTTGTAATCGTTGTTCAAATTTTTCATAAGTGGACAAATCAACAATATTTGGTGTATTTACATAAATTTCTGTTGTCTTGGTATCAGAATGGGTCAAGGCTCTGGAAATTTGTTCCATTGTGGCACCACCTTCATATGCTAAGGTGCTGAATGTATGTCGTAGCTTATGAGGTGTTGCGTGAACCAAATAGTTATGTCGACGTTCAACTGAGTTAATACGATAGTTGAGATAGTCCATATGCACAGGAACGTTGATATCTCCTTTTCGGTTAGTACAGGTAAAGAGAAACTGTTCAGAATTCTGCTTTATTCCAATTTTTAACAGGTCTTGAGCTTGTTCATTTTTCCATTTAGTTAGTAGCTCAATTAGTGAAGCAGGTAGATGGAACTTAGTGTTTTTTCTACCTTTAGTAGGAGTTAAATTCCCCATCTTATCTTTACTCTGAACTAAAAGAATGGTCTCTTTTTCTAAATCAATATGTTTCCACTGCAAAGCATAACTTTCACTTTTTCGGTCACCTAAATTTAGCGTTAAAGTAAATAGAACAAAATCTTGGAATGTAAGAAGCTTGTCATTAAAATCTTGTTGGATAGCTTGAATCCAATCGAGAAGCTGTTCTGCTGTTAAAGATTCTCCTTTTAAAATTCTTTCCATTTTTCTACGCTGTTTTAATGGGTCTCCTACATAACGAATAATTTTAGCGATACGGTTATATTCAATGTAATCAAGAAGTTCTGCAATATCAAATAGCTGGTTTACATAACTTTTAACTGTTTTGATATTTGCATACTTTTGAGCTTTAGCATTTAATTTACGTAGAACTAAATCTTTGTTTGTATTTAACTCTAGGAGAGAGTAACTGCCGAACATTGGGAGAATATGCAAGCGGAATAGGTCTTTTGTATTGAGAATCGTTTGTTCTGCTGGAATGGTTCGATTTCTACCACTAGAACCGTTACAATACATATCTAACCAAACTAGCTCGTAAAAGTCCTTAAAAGACATATTTGCTTTTAATTCAAAAGCTCGTTCATGTTTTTCAATCTGAACCTTTTCAATCTTTTTAAGAATGTCTTTTTCAGCTTGCAGAGCTTCTTTTTTAGAGTCATATGTTTTTCTGAATCTCTGTGAAGTAACACCAAGGATTTCTCTTACTTCTTTAGGATAAAACACCTCAACTTTGTAATTTCCACTATTCATTTTTGTGATTGCCATTAATTTTTTCCTACTTTCTTACGTGAATCAGAACGTAGAAAGACTACAGTTTGATTATAGAACAAAATTTTCATTTGTAAATCTTTTTTATTAACTTGATTGAACATGTTTTTTTAACCACTTGTCAATTTCTTGCTTGTCATAAAGTATGACCCCATTAATGTTAATACGGGGAAGTCCTTCTGTAATTAGTTTATCAATCGTATTGTTGGAAAGGTTCAGATATTGGCACAATTGATTCTTTTTAAGATAGCGTTTATTTAGTCCTAAATCGATTTGAAATTGCGTGACTTCATTCTCTAATAACTGATGAATACTTTCCTGTAACCTTTGTTTTTGAGTGTCAGACAGTAAAATAGTGAGTTCGTTCATGTATGTGTTCCTCCATGTTTTTTGATTTTTGTATAGCGAACGTTTCGTTCTTCAAAGCCTATTTCTTTGTGTGGAATACCTTGTTCATCCCAAGTTTGAAAGAAGATAGGACTTTTTCGTACATAGTTGTTTGTAAATAGTATTTCTTGCTTGTCTATCTCATAAGGTTGATTTGTTAGTCTTTTGATTTCAATAGGTTGCGTTAGATTTTGAGATTTGAAGAACGCTTTTTTCTTATGTTCCTTTAGCTCTAAATCTTTATCGAAATACTTGCTTACATATCGCCCTCTATTTTCAGCGCTGTCCACATCAATTCGGTTAATCCCTATGATTCCATGTCCCCAGATATTTACAAGTTGAGAGTGAGGAAGGTAAGGGAATCCGAATAAAATAATATGATAATGGATAGCACCACGTTTTTGTTTTTCCCACGTAGCTAGATATTTAATTTGGGATTTCTTAGTTTTGTATAGTTGGTAGTTTAACCGTTTCATAAATTTTTTGAACTCACTATTTGTATAGGCTATGTCTGTTATGTTTTCTTTAAAGGTTAGGGTTAAGAATTTCGTTTGGTTATCAAAGTTAGTATCAATTAGTCTGGCAACGGCAAAGCGTTGGTTTTTATAGTGTTTTTGCTTTCTCTTTAGGCTATCATATTGTCCTTGTGCAGTTAATTCATCAAATGTGTATTTGGTATTTTTCAGCCAATCAGGCGTTTCTTTCTTTTCAACGTTGTCTTTTTTTCTTTTTGATAGTATAGGTTGTTCATATTCCCAAATTTCAATATACGTAGGTGTTTCAATGATTTTTTGATTGTATCCATGTAGCAATCTTAATCACTCCTACTAAAGAAATTGAGTTTTGTTATTGATGATGCAGTTGTCAAAGAACGAGTTTAAACAATCTTTTATTTTTCGCCAGATAGTGTTCTATAAATCAAGTTAAGTAGGAAGAAACGCTTCGCTTTTTCTTCCAGACAACCCATCCATCGTGTGGCTATTTTCGGACAGAATGCGGTCTGGACTTATGTCCTACCGCTTCCGCCGAAACCACCCGCTGGAAGTATTGTCTTGCTCATATATTTCATCTTTTTTTTGATGTATATCCTTATATTGATGAGTTAATTCTTGGCAATGAATAGCCAACTTGTCTATATCATTTTTGATTTCCTTTAAGTTAGTTTCTACCTTTTCCCAAATAACAGCCATCAATTCATGATGATTCATATTGTTGTATTTATCATCCGTATCAAAGAGTTGACGTAGTGTTTTGTCACGTCCAAGAGTAGGCATTAAATGGACACCTTTTTGAAGTAGTTGAATTTCAGATGTCGAAAAAGTTCTTATTTTTCGGCGATTGCTAGATTCGATACCTTTATTAAAGTTTGTAAAAGTGGCGTAATCATAGCGGAATGTATAATGACATTCTTTTTGAATGAAATTTGCCCAGCTATTTAAGGTGGATAAAGAGTGAAGCCCTTGTATTTTTTCAAGGGCTTCGTAAGCAGTAAAGTAATTAGTAGTGCTCATTTTTTATTAACCAGTGTGGCAGATTTAGCAGAAGCGGTTAGACCATAGCTGATAAAATGTCCATTTGCACGTCCCCATGGAGTAATGGTTAATTGTTCAAATGTAATGATTGCCATTCCTTCTTTTCCTAAATCTTCATTCGAGATAACAGGAAATTCTGAGGCTACTTTTACGCTTACTTTCTCAAAACGTAATTTTGGAAGAATGCATTCATAGTTCCAGCCTAAGACTTCTCCATCTTTTTGCCACTTGGTTACTTGTACAACTTGGTAGTCACTTTCAAGTTTTGTTATTGGTAAAACTAAGTCATTGATTTTAATTGCCAAATTAGATTCCTTCTTTCTTTTTGTGTAAACGATTTTGTATACGATGAGTTTAAAAAAATGTAGGGTACCTCTACAAATTGAATTATATACGATTGCATACACGAAGTCAACAAGTAAATTGAAAAAAATATACGATTTTTTATACGGTTGTGATATACTCATATGGAAGACGTATTTAGGAGGGATTAAACATGTTTGAATTGCTGAAACCAAATAAGGAAAAAGTTGGAAATCGCTTAAGAATGGTAAAAGATGAATTAGGTTTGTCTTTTACAGAGTATGGAAATAGATTAGGCTTGATTAAACCAACCATTAATTCATATGTACGAGGATATTCTCTAGCGCCATTGGAAGTAGTTAAGAAGGTTTCTAAACTTAGCAATAAACCAGTAGGATGGTTTTATTTTGGTGAACTTGAAGAGTATATCCAAGATTATTTAGTATTAAAAGGACATCAAGTATTACTTAATGACCATCCAGATGTACCAGCGGAAATCAAAAAGGAATTTTTAACGGGTAGCTTCAAAAATCCTGGTTGGGAAAATGAAGTAGGTTATCCAGTTGAGGAATTTATGGATGATTGTTTTGCGGAGATTCACCAGAAGCTATTAAGAGAACATATTCAAGAATTATCCTTAATGTATCTTAAAAAGAATGCTGAACTAGATGAAGTAAAGAGATTGGATGCCAGTATTTTTATTACATCAGAAATGATGGGTTATTATGAAGCAACAAGAGATTTTGACTATGGCGATACAGATAAAATGATGGCTTCTATACAGAATTTCTATGAGAGTAATCTAAAGGGGGAGGATCTCTCTTTTGATGATGGTTATCTCGTTGGAAAATTAATCAATATCCTTGCAGATAGTAATAAGACAGAACAACTGATTTCAAGTTTGTCTGGCGAATTAACAGGGAAAAAATTCTCGAATGCTTTTGGAGGAGACGAGTTAATAAGTACTTTTCAATCTTTACGACCAGAGTTGTTAAAGATATATGCAGAGAAAACCTACGAAGATTATTATGACTGGTTTGAAAAATAAATGAAGATAGATAATGAACAATTGAATAAGCCAACAGCAACTATATTTACTAGTGTTGCTGTTGGCTTATTTTTTTTAATGTAGTGATTGTTACGTTAAGGAATCTTCTGATTCTAAGTGACTATAATTTACTCCTTCAGAAAATCCTTTTCTATATATATTTATGTGTACATATTCAGCAAGTTGAAATTTAATTTTTTTAAGAATCTTTTTATTAGTTTCAGTTGGATGTTCTAGTACTTTAGTTTCAGCAAAGTTAATTTTTTGTCTCATAAGCAGATATTCTTCATCTTCTTGTATAAAGTGAGATAAATAGTCAAGATAACTTTCTTTAAAAATTTGTTGTAATTCTTTTTCTAATGTCATTGTCGTTCCTCCTATATATTTATTTGAACAATCCATGTCTATGCGAACAACACTCTGGGAATATTATACTATATCATGTTCATATAGACAACAAAAATAGGGTCAATGGAGGAAACTTAATGTTGGAAGATACTCATGATAGAAAAGTGGAAATACTGATTAATAATTTATTGGCAGAACGTAAGATGTCTTTGAGAGAACTTGCACGTTTGTCAGGAATTGAGCCATCTAATTTAAGTAATCTTGCAAATGGTAAAAGAGAACGAATTTATTTGGAGCATATTGAAAGAATTGCGGATGCGCTGGAGATTGATGATATATCAAAGATTCTAAGACTTAAGTAGTTAGTATCGATAATTCGTACTATTTTTATTGATTAAATTATAATTAAATAGGTTTGATTAGGAGGAATATATGGTAGATTTAAAATTTGAAAAACTAACACCCGATAAAGATGTAGATATTTCTTCATACGAAGAAGCTTTAAATTTTTCTTTTTCTAATGAAGATGTAACAAATGTTGCTTTGACGGGTTCATATGGTGTAGGTAAAAGTTCAATAATTGAAACGTATGAAAATAAGCATCCTGAAAATAATTATTTGCATATTTCTCTTTCACATTTTATTGACGTCATTTTTTGCTTAAAAAGCGTAATTCTTTACGATTTATTTGACATGTCAAAAGATTAAAGCACATTAAATAGCTATTTTTATAAATAGGCTCGGAATATCACACCATTTAAAAAGGTAGTTGACAATACTATATTGCAAGCGTTGTGTATTGTCAGCGCAAAGTATAGCCTATGTTTACTTTTCTCAATTTTCCTATTTCGTTTCTCTACTGTTCTTCCATATTGACAATCTCCATATATTAATTTTATATGCTGAGAAATAAAATATTTATCAATTTTTTACAATATGTAGATATTTTTTGATATACTGGTTTTATAATGAATTAAAAAGATCTATATTAGAGATGATTGAAGGAGGAATCTATGGTGAAAATTGCTTCGAATATTGACGTAGCTAATAAAGCAGTTGCAGGAGTAAAGTCAGTAATACTTAATAAAGGGCAACAAGTAACTTTGAGAAAAAGCACGGTTTTGAGTATGAAAACAGGGACAGAAGTTAATAACCAACTGTTATCAGATTTATCTCAACTGGTGGAATGTGTCTCAACTCAAAGTGAGAAATTTCCTAAGATTGCAGAGCTTATTGCCCTTCAAGATAGCCAGATTAAATTTTAAGGGGTGAAAACATTGGAAAACAAAAAGAACGAGCAAGATAGAGCTAGTTACAATCAATTGATAATACAAAAAGAAGATCAAATGGATGAACTTACAATTGAAAAAAGAAAAATAGGCGAAGCTATTCAAACTCTAGAGGAAGATCTTCACAGAGGCTTTCAAAATGTGGCTATGTTAAATGATGAAGCAGCACGATTTGGAAATGTTGAAAATAATCGGCTACAGCGCCATGATGAGGAACAATCGAGAATATTTCGGCAGCTATTACAAGAGTCAAACGAGCAGATTGAAATAGGCTATCATGTGGGAAAGAAGAAAATAGGTGAAGAGCGAGAGGCACTTTATAAGAAACGGGGTGAGGTTCCTTGGGATTAGTTTATTCAAGTAGTGAGTCCGCCGAATTAATTCAAGTATTAACAAGTAATTTGGCAAGTGGAAAAGAAGCGACCAATCAATTAAAGGCAGGAAGCCAACAAGTGGTCGCTGCAGTAGATAGCCATACATTAGCCGGAGCTGCCTATACTGCTGGAAAAGGACTGTTTAGTGATTTGATTATTCCAACGATTACACGGGCAACTACTGCTTGTGAATCAATAGAACAAGAACTCCAACAATATAATTCAGCTGATCAAAGCATTTCGAGCGAAGGTTATTTGGATGAAGATATTTTAACGCAACAAATTGCTACAAAAAAAGCTATGAAGGCGTCAGTTAATTTTGCTTCAAATGTGGCAAAAACAGCAGTCAGAAGTAATCCTGTGGCAGCCATACTAGATGCGTTGCTTGACTTTCAACGTAATTTAACTCATATGTCTGAAAATATTCAAGATGATATTGACCAATTGAACAAGAAATTAGAAAAGTTGTATAACTTTTCTTCGCAAACAAATGGATTGTTTAGTAACAGTCTAAATGATATGAAGATAGTGATGCAAGGTATTCTAGTATTAGATGGAACAATCGTAAATAATGATGGAACATATACATTGCCTATTGGGGCAGATAAAAGCTGGTTTACGACGCTACAAGACGGAACAAAAGTGAAAAATATGACACAAAAGCAAACTTATATTCAATCATTACAAGAACAATTTGGGTTTGACGAAACGACCGCTAAGCAAATTTATAAAATAAAGGAAGGGTTAGATAAAAAGTTTCCTGAATTATCTCAGAAAGAAAGAGATTATTTGTTTACAAGAATTCTTGGAGAATTTAGTTATAGCGACGGCATTAAAAATGTGCTGATGTGGAATAATACAGCAGGTGGATTAGGTGTATATTTCTACGATGAAATTAAACACTATACAGGAGAAATACTAAAATCACCTAAAGATTTAAAAGCCATATTATCTGATTTAGGCCTTTCTGAAAGGGAATACAATGAATTGTATTATAACTTGGGACTACAGCATATATTATCAGCTGGTAATGTAACAGCCGATAAATTAAATCCGGAAGCATATGCAAATGCTAAAAAAAATTATGAAATAGCATATGGTAAAATTAGTGTTGAAAAGTTTACTCAATTTTGGAATCAAAAATTAAGTGATTTTAACAATAAGGGAGATTTTACTCACCAATCCATTACGACTGCAACAATACTTGATGAGAATTTACGCTTAGCTAATATGAGCGGCGTTGTGACGGGACGATTCGACTCAAAAGCTGTAGATGAACTCGCTGGTTGGAGAGGAGACACAACTAAAGTTCCAGCAGAAAAGCCAAGTATTGGTAACGATGACTATAAAGCAGACTTAGATGCAATAAATATTACACAAAGAATGACTAAAAAAAATGTAAGTTATGCCCAAGCATCGAATGACTATTACAATGAGCTGGCTAATGGTCAGACGAATCGTGCGAAGGAATTCAAAGACAACTCTGGTTATGATTATGTAAAGAATGAAATTCTGGATGACTTAGCGCCTAAATACGAATATACTGTTGGAGATACAAAGTACCAAACGAAATATGAAGAGCGACCAGATGCGTATCATGCAAATACTAAACGAAATCTTACTGAACAAGAGAAATTGAATTACATGAAAGAGCATTATCCTGCTTCGTATAACTTCATTGAAAGCTTGAAGAATAATGAGAATGAGTATACAAATTATGCTGACAAAGGAAGTTAATCAGATGAGAAAGCCTATAAAAATAGTATTCATTCTACTAACTAGTTTAATTGTTATACTTATTTCAATAAGTATCTACAATAGAGTTAAAATACAAAATATTTTTGATGAAATTTATTATGATAGTAGAAATGCTTCTGGAGATGGGTTTGATAAAAGATCTAGATTAGGTAACATTAAGGGAATGTCTTCCAATGCAACAAACTTGACAGGAATAGCTGCTCCAGAAGGAGAACGAGCAATCATGGAAGCCTACACAGATGAAAGTTTAAAAGCGCCGATGAAGTCTTTAAGGATAACAAATAATAGTACAAAAAAAGAATTACGAATTGGTTATTCATATGCTGTGACAAAGAACCTAATGATTTTTTTTGACAATGTTTATAATGTAAAAACTAGAAAGTTAACAAAAGTCATATCTTTTGTAGAAGTAGATTCTGGCAAAAGGATAACAGACCAGAAAGAAGTTAGGGATACATTAAAGACTTACAAGGTAACAGATGAACAATTGACAGCGTGGGATCATCAAGGAATGGACAAAGTGTTTCTTAAAGATTGGGTATCTGTTTATCCAAGCAGATATTCACCTGAAAAACTTGGGAATGTAAGTGTGAAAACAGAATGGTAATAATTATCTTATTATAAAACAAAGCTTGCGTTGATATACGTAAGCTTTGTTTTATATAAGGCGCATTTTTAAAATTAGATTAGTATTTATTACCGTAGGAGGAATTAAATGGGATTTTCATTGGATGTATTTGTTATCGGACAGGAAGAAGAAGAAGAGTATCAAAAAACAAATTCATTTTGTGCAGAGAAGCAATACGAATGGACAGAAGAAGATATGTTAGAAGAACAAAAGAATGTTGAAAAATCAGATAAAGCAGATAAAGCAGTTAATGAGATATCTTTTCCTTTTTATGAGAAAATTATTGGAAAATGGTACACTCTTGGAAAAGAGGAAGACGGGGAAGTATGGTGGGCTTCGGGACTCATTGATACAAATTACCTGTATCGGCATCATGGTTAACTGATGGGGAAGACGTTGAAGCTTTTTCTCCAGTGATTGTACAGGCTGAATATCAAGAAGATTTAGAAAAACTTTTGGAAGAAATGATTGCGTCCTCTCCCGTCAAATCACTTATAATCCGACCCAGATATCAGAGTGGAGAAAATGAAGTAGTTCAAGGAGTGGATAGATGTCAATAAAGTAGACACAAAAACAGATACAATTCAGGTAGAGCCAAAATAGATTTTTTCTTTTTCATTTGGTGTCATCATATTGTTTGCTGAATGTGGGCGTTTTGAATTGTAAAAACCCTCTATATATTCAAAAGAAGATTGTTCCACTTCTTGGATTTTTTTAAATGTTCTACGATTAAGTTCTTCTTTTTTCATATATTTGAAAAAGGATTCGTTTACTGCATTATCCCAAGGATAGGCTGCTTTAGAATAAGAGGGAACGAGGTTATGATTATCTAAAAATTGACGGACATTAGTTGCACAGTATTGGCTTCCACGATCTGTATGGAATAGAACAGGATCTTTGGGGTTTCTTTGATTCACAGCTGTTTCAAGTGTCTCAAGGACTAAAGAAGCTTCCATAGTTGGACGAACGCGCCATCCTATAATTTTTCTAGAAAATAAATCTAAAATGACACAGAGTTAAACAAACCCTTTATTAACAGGAATGTAAGAAATATCGCTCGTCCAAACTCGATTCGGTTCAGTCGAATTGAGTTGTTGGTTTAAGTGGTTTGAGTAAGCTAAAGAAGCCTTTGGTTTCGCATATAAAAATTTTGGCTTAGTTGTAGACATTTTTGGCAAATCCATTGATTTCATTAATCGGTACACTCGTCCAACACTAATGAAAATTCCAAAATCACGCTCAAGAACAACTTTTATTTTCGCAGCACCTAATCGTTTTTTAGAATCCATATAGATAGAAAAAAAATGGTTTGTCGAAGCTGTTGATTTTCAACAGTTCTAGGAGCAGGAGTTGGGTCAAAGTGTTTATAGTAGGTACTTCTATTTACGTTTAAGACTCTACAAAGGCGCACAATAGAATGATCAAAACGTAATAAATAAACCGCATCTAATCGTTGTTTGAGTGTGGCGTGAAGATGGCAATCGCTTTTTTAAGATGAGGTTTTCCTCTTCTAATAAAGCGTTTTTCTTCTGTAAATCTTTAATCTGTTTAGCGGTAAGGATGGAACCATCTTCAATTTGAACTTCAGAATATTGTTTTATCCAGCGGGATAAAGCGGTAAAGGAAACGCCATAGTCTTTACACAACGAAGTTTGTGTTTTACCTCCATGGTAAAGAGTAACAAGGCTTTTCTTAAATTCTTCATCATATTTTTTGTAATTGGACATTTGAATCATTCTTTTCGTTTTAGTGTCTACTTGTAAACAGTATACCATTAAAAATGCTGTCTACTTTATTAGTATATATCCAAGCGTTGAGTTATGAAGAAGCGAATGTGATTAGTTTGGAAGAGGTTAAGACTATGGAAGTGATTAAAGAACCTTGGGAGTGGGACGAAGAATAGGTGATAGGGTTCAAATAGATGAAATAAATTGAACTTATTGAAAAATATAGTCTTGTTCTGATTCACGTGTATTTTTGGGTACGTTGTTAGGTACGAGAGTATAAAAACGTGTTAAAATTCGTTGAAATCGTACTTATTGAAATATTGCTTAATCTATTGCTGTTAAAGGATTTTTAAACTATTTGAAAAATTTTGACACAGAACTGGTTTTTAAGCAATGCACAATCTCTAGTATTACTAGCAATTGTAGTCATTGGACTTTTCTTAGGATTCAAACGAGAATTCTCAAAACTGATTGGATTCTTGGTTATTGCACTAATCGCTGTTGGATTAGTATTTAATGCAGGAGGTGTAAAAGACGTACTGCTCAATATCTGTAATCAGATTATTGGAGCTTAGAATAAGAATACTTCACCAATAGGTATGAATCATGTTATAATACCTCATAGATAAATCGTAAAAATTTAAATTGATGAAAAAATTATGCTAATATAACGAATATACAGCAAGAAAGAAAAGTGTGAAAAATGAAATATAAATTATCGTTAAATGAAATTGAAGTAATGAATTGGGATGAATCAGTACTCATCGCATCTATAAAGGAACTAAAGAACGAAGATTTTATAGTTATAGAAACGGAACCCCCTTTAAACAACAGTACATTTCTTCAAACAATGTATGATGAAGGAGAATATACTGTTGAAATACGTTATGAACTTGAGGAAGATTTTAAGCAGTATAGTATAGTGGTAAAGGATATAGATATGGTAATAGAATTATTTAAAGAATATTATAATCAAGAGCTACCTAATATATCATCATGGGAAGATATCAGTGCATATATGAAAACATATATTGAAAGAGAATGTATGGGTGTCACAAAAGAAATGTCCCATCCAACTTTTTTAGAATGTTTTCAAGATGATATATATTATAGTCAGGAATGCGAAGAAGGTCCATTTGGTTCTGATACTGGATTTGATGTATTTAACTATATTCAAAATGAAATAAGAAAAGATGAGGATTGTGAAAATGAAGAGGAATATGATTGGGATGACTATCCAAAATCGTTAATGGAATCTTTATTCAAAGAAGAATATATAGAACCGAGTACAGAAGTGAGTGACGAAGATTTAAAAATAAAAAAAGAGATATATTATTCGAGTCAGGTTTGTATCTCTGTTGCTTTCACTCTAATTAAAGTATACGGGGAACTATCGGAAGAACTTATGAAGCAATGTATTTTAGCAGTTGAGCGTTTAAATTATTACTACCGTTTATCTAATGGAACATCTAATGTGAAATTTGTAAAAATGTTAGATGATTTGCACACTTTTACTGAATAACACAACTTAGTGAAGAACATATGCAGCTACATTAAATGATTTTTCTATAGAAATAGTTATATCGATTTGTTGTGTAACTGCATGGTTGATTGGTGAAAAGATAAATTCCAATTTGTAGAGGAGTACAACAACTGAATATCTAAATTTGTATGTAGTAAGTCTATTATGATTTGCTACTTTTTTTGTACCAGAAAAGAGGTGATTACGTTGGAAATGCAAGTATACATTGCTAACTTAGGCAAATAGAACGAGGGAGAACTAGTTGGTGAATGGTTCACCCCTCCTATCGATTTTGATAACGTAAAGGAGCGAATTGGTTTAAATGATGAGTATGAAGAATACGCTATTCATGATTATGAGCTACCCTTTGAAATTGAAGCGTATACACCAATCAGCGAAATAAATCGGCTTTGCGAGATGGTGATGGAAGTAGAGGGTACAACTCTCTACAATGTACTATCAGAAGTGCAAAGTGAGTGGTTTAACAGTTTGGAAGAATTACTAGAACACTTTGATGACATCATCAGTTATTCAGACTGTAATTCTATGGAAGATGTTGCGAGGCATTATGTAGAAGAATCAAATGCATTTGGCGATATTTCTATGAAGATACAAAACTATATTGATTATCAATTACTTGGGCGTGACATGGAACTTGAGGGTGACTTTTTAGTAACCTCTCATGGAGTATTTGAATATTGCAGATAACATCTAGTTGTTTTTTGAAGAGGTTGGGTGCAGGGAAAAGCCTTGCAAAACTATAAGCAGCCGCTGTCTAATGAAGATGGTTTTTGCCATATCATAAATGTGCGAAAAATAGAAAAAGTAAATCTACTTGTTTTCAGTTTTCGGCACGAAAAAGCTCATGGCAAAAAAAGAAACAGTCAAGGATACAAGGTGGAGATTTTTAGTATAAAAATACGACAGCTTCTTAAGTCCAGAAGAAAAGTATCAAGTGCATGATAACTTCCGACAACTGATTGCTCAAAATCGTAATGGGAAGATTCATGCTTTACAGCTTAGTACAGAATCCAGTATCAGAGTCACACAAGAACGCTCAAAAAAGGAGGTCACTGGAAAGTTAAAAGAAGTAGCATACAAAAAAATAGAGGAACAAAGCGAAGCGTTAATTTCGATGATTGGTGACAATCAAGTAGATTATCTCTTTTTTATTGGCTTTAAACTACTGCTAAACGAGCAAGAAGTATCGCTTAAGAATATAGCTCAAGAAATAGCTAATACATTACAAGATTTTGTTCATGGAGTAAATCATAAGCTCATGGGTGATTTTGTATCTATGAGTAATGATGAAATCTCTCGTTTCTCTAAGATGGAACAATTATTAGAGAATAAAATATCCAGACGATTTAAAATAAGAAAGCTAGATAAGAATGATTTTGGTTATATCATTGAACATTTATATGGGCAGACTGGTACACCATATGAAGAATACGAATACCATCTACCGGTGAAACATCAAGAGACAGAAACTTTGGTGAAGAGATACGATATCTTAAAACCTACTCGCTGTCTTGTGGAAGAAAATCAGCGATATTTAAAAATCAGTCATGAAGATAGTACAATCTATGTCGCTTACTTCACCATCAATTCTATTGTGGGTGAACTAGACTTTCTTAGTAGTGAAGTCTTCTATTATCAGCAACAACAATATACATTCCCAATCGATACGAGTATGAACGTAGAAATCGTCACAAATAAAAAAGCACTCTCTACTGTACGTAACAAAAAGAAAGAATTAAAAGACCTAGATAGTCATGCGTGGGAAAGTGATAATGAAACAAGTACGAATGTTGTTGATGCTCTGGATTCAGTAAGTGAGTTAGAATCTAACTTAGACCAATCTAAGGAATCTATGTATAAGTTAAACTATGTCATTCGAGTATCAGCAAAGGATCTTGACGAGTTAAAAAGACTTCTAAGACGATTTGTCGATTAAGCTCGTGCGTCCTTTTGGTGATATGTTAGGTCTACATGGTGAATTTCTTCCTGCCAGTAAACGCTATAGGAATGATTATATTCAATACGTCACAAGTGACTTCTTGGCAGGATTAGGGTTTGGAGCAACTCAAATGCTTGGTGAGAAGGAGGGTATTTACGTTGGCTACAATTTAGATACAGGACGCAATGTCTACTTAAAACTTAGTCTAGCCAGTCAAGGATTGAAAGGTTCTGTAACCAATGCTCTAGCTTCTGCGTTCATTGGTTCTCTTGGTGGAGGGAAATCATTCGCTAATAATATGTTAGTTTACTACGCTGTATTAAACGGTGCACAAGCCGTTATCTTAGACCCAAAAGCTGAACGTGGAAAATGGAAAGAAGCTCTACCAGATATCGCTCATGAAATCAATATCGTGAATCTTACAAGCGAGGAGGAAAACAAAGGTCTACTAGACCCATATGTTATCTTAAAGCGACCAAAGGACTCTGAAAGTTTAGCCATTGATATCTTAACGTTCTTAACTGGTATCTCCAGTCGTGATAGTGATAAGTTCCCATTGTCTTTCCTCTTATTATGGCTAACATCCACACAAGGCTTGTGTTAAAAAAGCCGAAAACTAAGTCAAGTATTCGTAAGATTTGGTTACCCAAAACGTTAGCCTATATCTTAATTGAATGGAAAAAGTCACAAGAAGAGATAAAAGGATTCTTGGGCGATGAATATCAAGATTACAATTTAGTTGTTGCATTAGCTAATGGTAGACCTTGTGAAAATAGAGTGTTGGAAAAATCATTTTTAAAATTAAAACAAGATGCAGAGCTTCCAAACGTTGTATTTCACTCTTTAAGGCATTCTAGTACAACCTACAAGCTTGAAACTTAATCATGGTGACTTAAAGGAAACACAAGGTGATACAGGGCATGCAGAAATCGATATGATTACTAAAGTCTATGCTCATATTTTAGATGAAGATAGAAAGGTAAATGCTCAAAAATTCGAGAATGCTTTCTATGCCACTAACGTAGATTTAAGAAATGTGCGTCCACCAGAAGAAAAGCAAGAAGCCAACCTTGATATAGAATCACTCATTGAGCAACTGAAAAAATCACCAGAATTAGCTAAGACACTACAACAGTTGATTAATAGCTAAATGTTGCTAATGTTCCAATTAGCAAGAATGCAAAATTGATTAGCAAATTATTGTAAGGAGTTCGTTTCCCAATTAGCAAATTATGATTTCATCAATCAGCATATTACAGATAAAATGATATAAAAAAATTCGCAAGAAATTTTTATATTCCTTGCGAAATTGCTTTTTCTGGCGTGCCTAAGAGGATTTGAACCTCCGACACCCGCCTTAGGAGGGCGGTGCTCTATTCAGCTGAGCTATAGGAACAGATTAAATTTTGTAAACCTCTTTTAGGGAACGACCATCGTACCCTTAGGAGGAGTTGAGGAAGGAGGTAAATAGTGAAGATTAGATATGAGGAATTAAGTGATGTAAAAATGAGCATTGGTTCTGAACGTCAGAATGCTGTTCGCGGTTTTAATGCAGTAACAAATGCTATTCAAACACTAGATGATAATGATAAAATAAAAGGAACGGGTTGGGATTCAACAATCACTCATCTTGAGGCCTATAAAGAAATAGATAAAACGATGTTTCACGTCTATTATGAAATGGAAAACAGTTTAGGCAGTTACTTAACTGATTTTGTCACAGAAGTGGAACAAACAGACGAAATGTTAGATACAAGTAAATTAGGCGATTTATATCGGGAATTACAAGTTGTACAAACGGACTATTTCAATTTGATGAGTCGTTTAGCAGAATCCATGAAAGATGTGCCGGTATTAGGTGACTGGTTTAAGCAAGAAAGTACACAACCGATTCAAGATGAGATTGAAATTTTGCAAAAATATGAATCCTTCGAGTCAAGCCATGCTTCACACTATTCAGAGTTATCTAGCCTCATTGTCGATGTGAATACAGGTTTGGCTCAATTAGGAGATCCCGCTAACTTTATTAGTCCTCAAAAAGGGTATAATGCAGTAGATTATAGTAAAGAAAAGTGGTATAAAAATTTAAAAGGATTTAATGATAGTCAGCCGGAACAGCGTATTGAAACGTTCTCAAGGGTGGATGAGAATGGAAATATATCGTATGTGGTCTTAAAAAATGGCGTAGAGGATAAAGAATTAAGCCTAAAAATGACAGAAGCTATGGAAGATAGCTGGTTTGATAAAAGTATAGATGCAATTTCTAAATTTTTGGATGTAGTTGGAAATGTTGTTAAGACAACACTTGGAGTTGTGACGACAATTACTGGAATTATAGGAACAATTGGTGGGTGTGCAGTAGTGACATTGTCGACAGGAGGTATGGGAATACTTGTAGATGGTGTTATTGTAACAGAGGGAGTTGTCGTAACAACGACAGGAATTGCTATCGCCATTGATGGTATTAACGGTTTAACTACAAGTGATTTTGCTTCAAATGGTGGGGCAGGAGAAGAGCGTAGTTTAAAAACTATAAAAGGGAATAAGGCTGCAAATGAGCAATCTCAAAAACAAGGGTATGATGATGCTCACGACTTCAAGCAAACGTTTGTTCAGAAAAGTGATATCTCTAAATTTGACATATTATGGGATAGCAAAACAGGAGAAATCTTTTTAAAATCTAAACAAGGAAATATTCTTGTTGAAACAGGACATTTCTTTATAAAATAGTGGAGGAAATTATGAGAAAATTACCTAAAATTAGAATAATATTTGCTGTATCAGGCAAGAATTTCGACTTAAATGAAATGACAGATAAAGTGAAAGTTACTCCTACAGAAACACGAACAAAAGAAGAGTGGCCAGATGTAATTAAAAATAACCCTAACTTACCAGAGGAATTAAGACCTAAGAATGAGTGGTCGTATGAGAAAGTTTTTTATGGTATGAAAGATTTAACACTAGCTTATCAAGAAATATTGAGTAATTTTAAGCCGAAAGTTGACATTTTAAATCAATTAGCAAATGAAGAGCAAAGAGAATATGCGGTGGTGCTGTGCATAGATTGCTATAATGGAGACTTTCCTGCGCTTGTAGTGCCAACTCCGATGATTCATTTTTTAGATTCTATTAATGCGGAAATTAGTTTTGATATTGTCACTTATGAAAATGAAGAGGATGAAGATTAATATTCTATAAAGAGTATTAAAACCGCCCGTAATGGGAATTGGAATTCAACTTTGTTTCAAATAATAATAGTTTAGACCTATTTAAACAAGTACTGAAATTATTAGAATTAACAAATGAAGAGGTTTCAGGCTGGCTTGAAAATTCATTGTACAATAATACAAATGAATGTTTTTATTCCAAAACTTCTTTAGAAGGATGGAATGGATCTAGTAATGGTATTTATTATTGGAATCCAGATGAAGATGTATTGAGAAAAGAAAAGGAAAATGTTTTATTAAAATTGAATGTAAAGGATTTTGATCTAAATAATCCTATGAAAAATTTGCAAATTGCTTCTTACTTGAAAATGATATATGAATTAAGGCAACATACAGTTCAGTATGATCATATTGCACCTTTACTCCATAGGATTGAATCTCGTGTAAATGATTTTTCAAAAGTCTTTAAAACAGTGCCTGGCGATGAAGAAATTTTTAACAGTACGGTTAATGTAGTATCCTTCAAAAACGTTAATCAAGATATGAAAATGATGATTCCGATGATTATTGCAAAAATGACATATGAAATTAATAGAAAAAAAAATAATGATTGAAATAGAATTTTTAATTTAATTGTTGATGAAGCACATAATATTTTATCGGACTCATCAAGTAGGGAGTCGGAGAAGTGGAAAGACTATAGATTGGAGGTTTTTGAGGAGATAATCAAAGAAGGAAGAAAGTTTGGATATTATTTGACAATATCTAGTCAAAGACCAGCAGATATCTCCCCTACAATAGTCTCTCAAATTCATAATTATTTTATTCATCGATTAGTTAACGATAATGATTTACGTTTATTGGATAAAAAGATGTCTTCATTAGATAGCGTTTCAAAAGAAAGTATTCCTAACCTAGCACCGGGACAAGTAATATTGACAGGTGTATTATTTGAGCTTCCAATAATCATACAAGTTGAGTAGCTAGATAGTGCGTTAGCACCAAATAGTGAAAATATCCCATTATTAGATATTTGGAAATTGAAGTAAGATAATAAGTTTATAGAATTTAATAATTAATATATAGTGAAATTTTTGAAAGTATGTAGTAAACTCTGTTAAGAAAAATCTTGGAAGGGAACCATTAAAATTTTAAAATGTAACTATTTTTTGCTATAAGAATTATAGTATTCTCTGATGTGCAATTAATTAATTTTGGTAATGAATATCTAAAATTCAATAAAAATTAGTGAAACAATTCCCTTTAAAAATATGTTGTAAATATCGATATTATAGTATTTTTCAACTCTATAAAATTCAAGAACTGCCAACCAATTCTTAAGAAAGTCCGTAAAGCTTCACAATTTACTGGAATCGTTGCGAATTTATGGCTTACGGACACAGTATGGGATGGAGGTTTTGCAAGAAATCGAGTACTATTCAATTTCAATTATAAATGTTTCAAGGTACTTTTCAACTATTGAGAATTTAGTCTTTGGAATAGATAAAGCCTAACTAAGGACAGTTCTATCAAAATTACTCATTATTTTCACTTATTTCGCACTATTAGGTTGCGAAGCGTCTTTTTTATTGCGATAATAGTCAAGCAGCCTCCTCTCGAAAGAATTTGGATGAGGAAAGTGTTAATTAGTGAAGGTGGTATGATGTATGGATACAAAAGCGAAAGAAAAAATGTTAGAGATCATTAAAAATAAAAAATCTATTGGTGGTGGCAGACCAAAAGGAATGCCTACACCAAAAAATGATCAAAAGAATATGCGCAAAGGACCAAAGATTTATAATAAATAAATTCTTTTAGGAAGAATATGAAGCACTTTCTCAATTGTGAGAAGGTGTTCTTTTTTGATAGGTGCTTTATTTGGGTCATAAAAGAAGGAGAATCATTTTTTAAACGAAAATGATTCTCCTTTTTAGTTTTTTTCTTTCATTTAGTCAAATTTTTAGATGTTGGATGTATGTTCTGGAAATTCAGCTAATAGTTGTCGCACTTCATCGGTGGATTTTGTATTCATTAATTGAACACGTAAATCGCTCGCACCGGCAAAGCCTTTTACATAGATTTTAAAGAAACGATGCAAGCCGACAATTGAGCGAGGGGCTAGTTCAGCATAGTGATCTTGTAAGTCCAGTTGCAAGTGCAATAATCCAAGTAATTCTTGCGGTGTATGTTCTTTTGGCTCTTTTTCAAAGGCATAAGGATTTTTAAAAATCCCTCGGCCAATCATAATGCCGTCAACACCGTATTGTTCAGCAAGTTTTACTCCAGTTTGACGATCAAGTATATCCCCATTAATCGTAATCAGAGTGTGAGGTGCGATACGATCTCGGATTTCCATAATTTGTGGGATGATTTCCCAATGGGCATCAACTTTACTCATTTCTTCTCGTGTCCGCAGATGAACCGATAAGTTTGCGATGTCTTGTTTCAATAGATGGGTAATCCAAGCTTCCATTTCAGATAGTTCAGCGTAGCCAATCCGCGTTTTGACACTGACGGGTAAGCCGCCCGCTTTGGCTGCTTCAATTAATTCTGCTGCGACTTCTGGTCGTAGGATTAAGCCACTACCTTTGCCACGACGAGCAACATTAGGAACTGGACACCCCATATTGATATCGACGCCTTTGAATCCCATTTCTGCTAATCCTAGACTCATTTCACGAAAGAACTTAGGATTATCTCCCCAAATATGGGCCACCATTGGCTGTTCATCTTCGGTAAAAACTAAACGACCACGGACGCTCTCGATTCCATCAGGGTGACAATAACTATCTGAATTCGTAAACTCAGTAAAAAAAACATCAGGCGAACCGGCTTCTTTGATTACATGGCGAAAGACGACATCAGTGACGTCTTCCATTGGTGCTAAAATAAAAAAGGGCTTTGGTAAATCGGCCCAAAAATTAGTTGTCATTCTATATACTCTCCATTCTATTACGCGCAATTACTTTCCAAAAAGGCACCATAATTATACTAAGAATAGTGAAAAGAATCAATGGACCATACTTGAAAACGCATACTAAAAAGTATTGACACATAGAAAAATTAATGATACGATACTTTACGTAAACGTTTACTATGTTAAGGTATCTACTATGAAAAGAGGAGAAACGATGGCAGCAACAATTAAAGATATTGCTAAAATTGCTGGGGTTTCTACTGCCACAGTATCTCGAGTGATAAATAATTTAGATGGCTACAGCAAAGAAGTCGAAACAAAAGTTTTAGCAATTGCTAAAGAATTAGGTTATCGAAAAAATGAAAATGCTATTAGTTTAGTGAAGAAATCTACTAAGCTGATTGGGGTTGTAATGCCAGATGTAGCTACTTCCTTCTATGGAAAGATTATCAATGGAATTGAAGATATGGCTTCGGAAGAAGGATATGGTGTTATTCTCACCCATGCTGGTGTTGAGGGAAAGAAAATCGGTGGAAGTCTGAATTTAATGGCTGAACGAAGAGTTGACGGCATCATTATTGTCTCGATATTACTATCAGAAGCTGAGATTGAGCAATTGAATAAGCTAGCAATTCCAACGATACTCTTATCTACAAAATCGACTGATGAAAAAATTCCATATATTAAGGTAGATGATTATGCAGCTTCTAAAGCGGCTGTTAATTATTTGATTTCATGTGGTCACGAAAGAATTGGCTTAGCTGGGGTTAATCCTGAAGATCCAATTTCAGGGAAACCAAGAATTAGCGGGTATGTAGATGCCATTAGCGAAGCAGAGTTACGGGTTGATTATAACTTAATCAAATATGGTGATTTCAGCTTTGAATCTGGAAAGGAAGCCATGGACTATTATCTAAAAATGGATCAATTACCAGATGCAGTCTTTTGTGTCAGTGATGAAACGGCTTTAGGCATAATTTCTGCTTGTTATGAAAATAAAATCGTTATTCCTGATGATATTTCTGTAATTGGTTATGATAATTCGAGAATTTCATCGATGTCGACACCACCAATTTCAACTATTGCTCAACCTTTCTATACAATGGGAAGCTTAGGATGTCAAAAATTAATCCATTCGCTCCATGAAGAAGAAAAAGTAGCCTCTCAAATTGTTGAATTTGAATTAATTGAAAGAAAATCAGTTCAGTTTAAAAAATGAAATTATCCTTGTGATAATTTTTATTTTTAATTTTTACGTAAACGTTTAACTAAAAGGAGGAAATCAACTATGTTTAAGAAAAAGTTTGGATGGGCAGTGCTTTTAGGGTTAATGGTGAGTTTGTTAAGTGCTTGTGGCGGAAGTAAGAGTGAAGCGAATCAAGAGGGGAGTTTTGATCAGAATCAAGAAGTAACAATTAGTATGTGGCATACGTTTAGTGATGTTGAAACGGAAATAGTTGAAAATAAAATTATTGCAAAGTTTAATGAAGACTATCCAAAGATTAAAGTCGAGGCAACAAGAATGCCAAGTGGAAATGAATACAATCAACAAATTGTGCAAGCGGTGTCAGGAGGAAGCGCGCCAGATATTGCGCGAATGAATATTACCGATGTACCAAGATATGCCAAGTTAGGTGCATTAGAACCATTAAAAAAATATGAAGGATTTGATGCTATTCAAAAGGAAGTATATGAAGGCCCGATGAACACCAATGCTTTTGCGAATGATTTTTATGGCATTCCGTTGAACACTAGTACTAAAATTGCAATTTATAATAAAAAATTGCTAAAGAAAGCTGGGCTTACAGAACCACCTAAAACATTTGATGAGCTAATTGATGCTTCACGAAAGATTTCCAATGATGAAACGTATGGATTTGCACCACAAAATATTGAGATTTGGGGAACGATGCCTTATTTCTATTCATTAGGTGGTAAATATACTGATGAAGATACAAAAAAGGCAACGGGGTATTTAAACTCTAAAGAGAGCATTAATGCGTTGAAACAGTTAGTTAAGTTAAACAAAGAAGGTTTAGTCGGGAAATCCCTTGAAGGCGGACTTGGTTCTTGGGAAGGATTTAAAGGCGACAATTATATGATGATTGACGATGGAACTTGGTTTGCAACTGCGAATGAAGATGTCAAAGACAACATGGTATTCGGGTTATTCCCAGAAGGCAAAGGCGCTAGCATTGAGCCGATTGGAGGAGAAAATACAGTTGTATTTAAATCAAGTCAGCATAAAGAAGCAGCATTTATTTTTGCACGTTTTTTAGCCTCAGATGAAGCTCAGACAATCTTTGGGGAAGAACTGGGAATGATGCCGGTTAATACAAAAACAGCAGAAAAAGAGTTTATCAAAGAGAACGAGATGCTTAGTTTATATATGAAACAGTTGGAAACAGCTAAGCCGTTAGTGCAATCACCTGAATGGAATGAAATCAATAGCGTCATTTCAAAGACCTTTGAATCGGCTATCAAAACCGATACTTCTGTTGAAGAATTATTAAATGATGCTGCAACTCAAGTAGATGCGTTGTTAAACCAATAAGACAGCAAGGAGATAAGCGATGATGAAGAAAAATGAGAAACGAAAAAATTATGCTGCACTAGAAACTAGAGATGCTTGGTTATTTATTGGTTTAGGAGTCATTCTTTTTAGTGTGTTTGTTTTGTATCCTCAACTGAAAAATATTTATATGGGGTTTACGGAATATAGTATTATTCCAGGGCAGCCTAGTAAATTTATTGGCTTAGATAATTTTAAAAGGATGTTTTTTTCTGAAGGAGCTCTTGGTGAAAGTCAGTATTTTTATATCGCCTTGAGAAATAGTATTTTGGCAGTTCTCGTTACAGTACCAGGACAATTGATAATTGGTATGGGTGTGGCAACAATTATTCATAACTTATCTAGAGGGAAATTAATATATAAAATAGTGTTATATATTCCAGTAATTTCTAGTTGGGTAGTTGTATCGGTATTATTTAAATATATTTTTCAAGATACGAAGGGGTCGTTGGTTAATTATGCTCTGATTCAAAGTCGGTTGATTGATTCTCCGATAGCGTGGCTAAATAATGCAACGACTGCCAATATTGTCATTTGGGTATTGTGCATCTGGAAGGGCGTTGGTTGGGTGATGATTATCTTTACAGCGGCACTTCAAAGTTTGCCTAGGGATGTTTATGAAGCAGCTAAAATTGATGGATCCAATGCGTTACGAACATTTACAAACATTACTATGCCACTTCTAAAGCCTACGATGATTTATTCAATTGTTCAACTGACGATTGGAGCTTTTGGTATCATGATCCAAGTTATCATGATTACTGGCGGTGGACCGATGGGAATGACGGAGACGCTAAACAGCTACATGTACAACAAAGCCTTTTCACAATTTCAATTCGGCTATGCGTCAGCTGTCGCACTTATTATGGGGTTAGTTGTTATTTTTATCACGATGCTTCAAAGAAGAGCATTTAAGGAAAATCAATAGGAGGGGATAGTCTATGAAGAAGAAAAGAACAGCGATACAAGTCTTTTTACATGTTTTTTTAATTGGAGCATCACTTTTGTCAATCTTTCCTTTTCTATATATGTTAGCGACGGCTTTGACAAAAGACACGTATATTATGCCTTTTCCGCCTGTTTTATTTCCAAAAGAATTCTATCTAGGCAATTTTATTAGCGCTTGGACATCCAATAATTTTGGTAGGTATTTTTTGAATAGCCTTTTTATTTCAGTTGTTACGACGGTTTTAGCGATTGTTATTTCAACAGCATCTGCGTATGGATTTGCAAAGATAAAGTTTCGAGGCAAGTCTATTATTTTTAACTTGTATATTTTTTCAATGATGATTCCCGCTGTGTTAGCGCTAGTCTCTCAGTATACGGTTTTAAATAGTTTGAATTTAATCGACACTTACAAGGGATTGATTATGCTATATGTCAGCGGCGGTATTGCTGGAAATACGTATTTTTTGAAAGGCTTTATTGAAGATTTGCCAGATGAATACGCAGAATCTGTCTACATTGATGGAGGAAGTCGATTTACTGTTTTTAGACATATTATTTTGCCGTTGTGCCGACCTTCAATTGCAACCTTGGCCATCTTATCATTTATGGGAACTTGGGATGAATTCTTTTCCGCGTTGACTATTATTAAAACAGATGCCAAAAGAACACTGCCTATTGCGATACGACTTTTTCAAGGGCAAAATGCAACTCAATGGGGA
The DNA here is from genome assembly GCF_000744375.1 of Carnobacterium gallinarum DSM 4847. Lineage (NCBI taxonomy): Bacteria > Bacillati > Bacillota > Bacilli > Lactobacillales > Carnobacteriaceae > Carnobacterium > Carnobacterium gallinarum. The sequence continues at coordinate 1,713,899 of NZ_JQLU01000005.1, forward strand.
TTAGTATTTGCAGCGGCATTAATTGCCCTGATTCCGATTCTAATTATTTATATAACGTTCCAAAAATACTTTATTAAAGAAAATGAAAGCGGAGGAGTTAAAGGCTAATGATTCGTAAAAAATGGTGGCAAGAAGCAGTCGTTTATCAGATTTATCCAAGGAGTTTTCGAGATGGAGACGGAGATGGCATCGGCGATTTAAGAGGGATTATTAATAAGTTGGGCTATTTACAGGATCTGGGGATTTTGGCTATCTGGCTTTCTCCGGTGTATGAATCGCCTAATGACGATAATGGCTATGATATTAGTGATTATCAAGCAATTATGCAAGAATTTGGAACGATGAAAGACATGGAAGAGTTAATTGATAAGGCCAATGATGCTGGTATAAAAATGATTATGGATTTGGTAGTTAATCATACTTCGGATGAACATAAATGGTTTATTGAAGCGAGAAAAGGCAAAGAAAATCCGTATCGAAATTATTATATTTGGAGAAATCCTACTCATTCTAGTGAACCGAATGAGTTGAAATCGACTTTTAGCGGAAGTGCTTGGCAATTTGATGAGACTTCTGGTCAATATTATCTACATTTATTTAGTAAAAAGCAACCGGACCTGAATTGGGAAAATAACGAAGTCCGGAATGAAATCTACGCTATGATGAACTTCTGGCTCGAAAAAGGAATTGGCGGCTTCCGAATGGATGTTATTGATTTGATTGGGAAACAGCCAGATCAAAAAATTACTGGAAATGGTCCCAAAGTACATGACTATCTACAGGAAATGAATCAGGCGACTTTTGGCAAATACGATATGATGACCGTTGGCGAGACGTGGGGAGCAACTCCAGAAATTGCTAAGCTATACTCTAATCCGAATAGAAATGAGTTATCAATGGTTTTTCAGTTTGAACATGTTTCGCTGGATGAACAGACTGGTAAGGCCAAATGGGATTTAAAAAAGCTGGAAGTTTCTGAGTTGAAAAAAGTTTTCTCTAAATGGCAGACAGCGATGGGGGATGAAGGCTGGAACAGCTTGTTTTGGAACAATCATGATTTGCCACGAATCATTTCTAGGTGGGGAAATGATGGTGAATATAGAGAAAAAAGTGGTAAACTCTTCGCTATTCTTTTGCATGTAATGAAAGGGACGCCGTATATTTATCAAGGCGAAGAAATAGGGATGATTAACTATCCGATTACGTCGATTGAGGAAGTTTCTGATATTGAAAGCATCAATATGTATCACGAGCGCCTTTCACAAGGATATGAAAAGACCGCCATTATTGAGTCCATTAATACGAAAGGCAGAGACAATGCGCGAACACCGATGCAGTGGGACGATTCTGAAAATGCAGGATTCACTGAGGGAGTTCCTTGGCTACACGTTCACCCAAACTACAAAGAAATAAATGCTAAAAAAGCTTTGGCAAGTAAGACGTCAATTTTTTACACATATAAAAAATTGATTGAATTACGCAAAAATAATCCACTAGTCGTTTGGGGAGGTTATCAGTTAGTTGAGGAAACGGCTGCTGAAATATTTGCTTATTATCGCACCTATAATGAGGAATCTTGGTTGGTGATTACGAATCTTTCTGGTAGGCAGAATCAGTTTATGTTAGAACATGAGCCAAAAGAAGTCGTTATTTCTAATCGAGAGGATTTTGTGATTGAGAAAGGGCTTAACGTGTTGGAACCTTATGATGCAATTGTTGTCAAAGTTTAGTGGGATAGTTTGAAAGGAGAATGGCGATGAATTACGAGATTATCGAGGCCCCAGAGGATTTAGAAAAGTTGATTATTTATGAAATTGCGACAAAGGGATTTACCTCACCAAATGGAGCCGAATCAGGAACGTTTATGTCTTTAGAGGGAAAAATGCCTTATTTAAATGAGCTAGGAATCAATGGAATCTGGCTTTCAGGACATCAATATTGTGACGGAAATCATTTTTATAACATCTGGACAGAGTATGCCTGTATTCGACCGGATCAGTTAGATCCAACTTTGGGAACAGAAGCTGAATTTAAAAGCATGATTCAAACGGCTCATGCATACGGAATTAAGGTTTTTCTTGATGTTATTACTCACGGCGTTATGAAAGATAGCTCGTTAGTAAAAGAACATCCAGATTGGTTTAACGGCGAATCTTGGGGGATGAAAGATTTTGATTGGTACGGTGGGAAAAAAGAGCTGGACGAGTGGTGGATTGAAACATGGTTGAGATACATTACTGAATTTGATATTGATGGATATCGGTTGGACGTAGCACATTATCGCAATGATTTATGGGCGGAAATTCGTAAAAGATCTTTAGCTGCAGGAAAACGAATGATCCTTATTGCCGAAAATGGTCCTTCTACTAGAGGTGTAATTGACTTGCTTCAACATGGAGAAAGTGTTTCTCATAACTTTGGCGTAAATCAGTCTTCAAGAATTTTGTCAGATGTAGGCGGATACTTCAAGGATCGGCAAAGTCGTGTAAATGACAATTATGAAGTAGAGATTTTCTATACAGATGGAACTGTTCAAAACAGTCGCCAAAATAATTGGTACGAAAAGGGAAAAGTTCCTGAATTAATTTGGGAAGGGACGGAGTCGCGAATTGTTAATTCTAAAACGTATGAAGTTGCGTTTCAAGAGCAAGTTGGAAAACTGAGAATTGAGAATAGTTATGGAGAAAAGGAAATTAAGAATATTCAAATGCAGGATCGACAAGGGCAATTATGGAATAGCACTATTTTATTAGATGGGATTATTGAGGTCGATTATCGGATTAGTTACCAGAAAAAGGCTAATCAGTTGTTGCTGGAATTTCCACTTCGTATTCAGGATGGTCAGTATATGTCTGTTCAACTGAGTGGTCATGACAATGGTTGGGAAGGATATCCGTTAGATAAGACACCTTATGCAGCACAAGGAAGTCGTTATTTATTAGGCTATACAGCACTTCTAGCTCCAGGGATTCCGATTTTTATGGCGGGAGAAGAGTTTGATGCGGGCTATCGACCATTACCTAATCTAGCTCCAAATCTTTTTGGAAAAGAACGCATAGGAGAGGGCAGATGGCTCTATGGTAGTTGGTTAGACTGGGATCAACTTGAAATAGCTGGAAAACGGGATACGTTGAATGATACTAAGAGAATAATCGCAATTCGGAAGCAATATGCTGATGTAATGAAGCCACTGAAAATGGGAGAAGCACATCCGAATTTTGGTAAGCTTAATTATAAAAGCTCAAGTGAACTTCCGGTTCCTTATTATTATCAGTCCGCAGAGATCGTTTTAGTTATTTGTGCAAATCCAAGTGAAAAGCTAGATGTTTCCTTAAAACTAGAGATGGAACCTGTTCTTTCCGAAACTATAAAATGGGAAGTAACGGCATTATTTGGACAATTACCGAATCAGCAAGTTTCATTTGTTGGAACGCCTCAGGAGATAGCCAATAAAAATTGGGAGATTTCTAGGGATAAAAGTTTACATGGTGGTTTGCTAGTATTAAAAATGGAAAAATTGACTGAATAAGATAGGTTGAAAGATAGAGAAAAGCGAGGTAAAAAAATGATTGGAAGTTTGGCTGGCATTCTCACAACAGTAGCTTTTGTTCCACAAGTAGTTAAAATTCTCAAAACGAAAGAGACTAGCTCAATTTCTATACAGACGTGCTTGATGCAAGTAGTTGGCGTTTTTTTATGGTTGATTCATGGTCTTTTTAAAGGGGATGTGCCACTTATTGCTGCAAATTCCATTACACTAGGTCTAACACTGATAATTACCATATGTAAGCTAAGGTATAGTAGTGAGTCCGTTCTAAAAAATAGAAAAGCATAAACTAAAACGTATGAAATCAGTATTTTGTGATTTCATACGTTTTTATAGTTTAGGTTAAGAACAGGTGAATTGAAGAGGTTGTGGCAATAGGAACAGCTTAGTCTACCTTGTACTTTTTTAGATTAAGAACAGTTAAATAAAATATATAACGAAGATTGTCTCGTATTTACATTCCATTGTTTTAGATTAATAACACCGTGTAATGTGACGTAAGGAGTTGTGCTTCCGGCATTTACATTACATTATTTTAGATTAAGAACCAATTTATATGAGTTTGCGCCTGAATACGTTAATCAATTTACATTACACTATTTTAGATTAAGAACAACTCATAAGTCTGTTCAAAGATATCAGGATTACAATTTACATTACACTATTTTAGATTAAGAACTAATGGTAGTGGTGAAACTAAGTTCCGTTCTATGGGATTTACATTACACTATTTTAGATTAAGAACAGGTACCCTATTCAGCCCTTTAATACCAAGGGTTTCAAAGACCTAATCTGTCGACCTACTCATTTTGAGGATTTCTATTCTTTAATAGTAACATAATGAAGGAACAATTTCATTAAAAATCCAGATGTATCAAGGGATTGGACAAATCTGTCGATCTCCCCACTTTTTTACATTATTGGAGGTCGACAGATGGCATAGCCTCAAAAAATCCCCTCCTAGTTGTTGGTATACTAGAGAGGGGATGTCTATTTTATTTTTTCATAATCATTTGAACGGCTTGTTCGATTTTTTTTGCTTGATTCTCTGTATCTAATTCAGGATTTTCAAGACAATTTTTTAAATTCTCAGCAACAATAATCCCCATAATACGATCGACACTTGAGCGGACGGCGCTTAGTTGGGTAATCACATCTACACATTCTTTTTCGTCTTCAACCATTTTTTGGATTCCACGAAGTTGTCCTTCAGCTCTTTTTAAACGGTTTAGAATATTTTTATCACAGTTTTGCATTAAGCTAATGCTCCTTTCCAAGACGACATGCCACCCATTACGTTGATAACGTTGAATCCTTTCTGGCTAAGAAAATTGCAAGCATTTGCAGAACGACCACCAGAATGACAAATGATATAGTAAAGCGTATCTTTTTTCAACTGTGTGAAAGTGCTACCTAGTAAACTAAGGGGCATATTTTGTGCGGAAGGGATATGACCACTTTGAAATTCATCCACTTCTCTAACATCTAAAATAATCAAGTCTTCATTTTTTTCTTTTTGATAAAATTCATCAATAAATATTGAGTTATACATGGATAATCTCCTCTGGTTTAACAGTATTGTACAGGGCAAATGCTCCGTCTAAATTTTGCACATGAAAGCCTGCTTGTTTCAAGATACGTTCGCCAATATAGCTGCGTAATCCGCTGTGACAAGTAATAATATAGGCTTTTTTTATATCTAATTCAGCGATACGACAACGCAAATCATCTAATGGAATATGCAACGCATTTTTGAAGTGTCCATTACTTTTTAATTCACCAGAATTTCGGACATCTAGTATGATTTTACCATTTTCCACCTCTTTTTCAAGGTCAGACCACTGAATAGTGTGGCTCAATACTTCAGCGAGATTCATAGCTGCATAGCCAATCATATTGACAGGATCTTTTGCGGAACCAAATGGAGGGGCGTAGGTGAACTCTAGCTCGGGCAAATCAAAGATTGTTAACCCACCTTTAATAGCAGTTGCTAAACTGTCAATTCGTTTATCGACACCTTTCATTCCAACTCCCTGTGCACCATAAATTTCACCAGTTTTCTCATTAAAAATAAGTTTCAACGTTAATTCTGTGGCACCTGGATAGTAGCTAGCATGGTCTTTTCCAGACGTGTGGACAACACTTACAGCTAAGCCAGCTTGTTTTGCACTGCGTTCACTTAGACCTGTTGAAGCTGCACTTAAATCAAAGACACGTACAATAGCTGTACCGATACTGCCTTTGTTCTTTCGTGGAAAGCCAGCAATCACATCAGCTACTTGTCTACCTTGACGATTAGCTGGAGAGGCTAGTGAAATCAGTGCATCTTCACCTGTAATTTGTTGTTTCACCACAATGGCATCACCAACAGCATATATATCAGACAAACTTGTTTGATAGTGTTCATCAACTAAAATACCACCTCGTAAGCCTAAGGCAATACCGGCATCTTTTGCCAATGTATTTTCAGGTTGTACTCCCACAGATAGAATCGTTAAATCTGATAGAATAGTAGTTCCATCTTCTAAAATAATCTCTTTTCCAGCCTGTTTGAAAGCGATAGCCGATTGAGAGGTGATGACCTTGACACCATTTTTAATCAGTTCATTTTTAACGTAGGCCGCCATCTCTTCATCTAGAGTGGGTAAGACATGTGGGGCTTTTTCAATAATCGTGACATCTAGTCCACTTTTACGTAAATTTTCTGCCATTTCTAAGCCAATAAAGCCAGCACCAATTACTGTAGCATGTTTAGGATTTTTTTCTTCAAAATGTTGCATAATTTGATCTAAATCAGGAACATTTCTTAAACTAAAAACATTGGTAGCTTCAGTTAAACCTTCAATAGAGGGAATAAAAGGTTTTGCACCAGGGGATAAAATCAGATAATCATAGTTTTCAGTAAAAATTCTATCTCTATGCTGAATCGTGACGGTTTTATTTTCTGGTTGAATGGCTTTTACTTCATGGTAGGGACGCACATCTAATCCGAATCTAGCCTTTAAGTTTTCTGGTGTTTGCACTAATAAAGCTTCTCTTTGGTTAATCTCACCAGAAACGTAGTAAGGTAAGCCACAGTTAGCAAAGGATACAAAAGGTCCCTTTTCTAATACGATAATTTCTGCATCTTCCATCAAACGGCGTAAGCGTGTTGCAGCAGACATTCCTCCGGCAACGCCACCAACGATGATAATTTTAGGCATTAGTTTCTCCCTCCTTTAACAGGTCCAGTCCAACGATTCATGCCTCCACGAACATTGATTGCTTGGTAGCCTTTCTTTTTTAGAATATTCGTCGCCTGTTTGCTCCGCATTCCTGATTGGCAAATTACATAAATTTCTGAAGAGTGTTTATATTTATAGTTACTTATTTTATTTAAGGGAACGTTTTTTGCTGTGCTAATATGCCCCCTCTGGTATTCCTCGGTAGTTCTAACATCTAGTAAAATACTGCTTTTTTCTAATTTTTCCATTAATTCATTCGTTGAAATGGTTGCTGTTCTTTGAAATAATCCAAACATAAAAAAGCTCCTCTCATATAAAGTTTAATATACCCGCATAGGTATATTAAACTTTATATGAGAGGAGATGTCAATGGTATTTTGTGTTTTATAAAATAGTTAAGCACTACATAATGAGTTTTTTTTATTTATACCTATGGTAGGTATAGTGTGTTCTCGTTAGAAAAGTATCTAAAATTAGCAATAAGCAAAATTATGAAACTGTAAAAAAGCATAGGAAAATAAGTTGGAGGTATAAAAAAAGGTGACCACTACAAATCGTTTATGGATACGAAATATTAAAAAAAATGAAAAGGATTTTGCTGCTCTATGGAGGATAGTTAGGATTATTGCTAAGGGGTGTATGAAGAGTTCAGGAGGCACGGAATTGTCGCAGAAGCTGGTAAGCAATTCTTGATTTTTTAATGACTATAGACAGAAAGTATATTACAGCTACACATAATATAGAAATAGTCATAGTAGGGAAGTTATGAAAAAAATTTGAAATGACCTACTATATTCCTATAAAGAGTTATGACATCCGAAAAATAAATTAGTTCCTTTTCGCAGGTATCAACTTAATTTTGATGATTGTCTGGATCGTGTTTATCAAGCATTTTGGGAAACGTATCGAACGCATTTTATTGAATCGATTACGTGAAGGCCGATAATAATAAATTTTAGGTTAAATAGATTAAAAATTAAGACTTATCAGTAATGTAAGACACTTTTTTTAGGGGGAAAGTGTCTTTTTTTGTTAAATTAAAGAAAATAACAAGCAAGGATTATGGTTTTTTTAGTCCAAATATTAGTGTTCCTGATAAGCTAGAGAAAATTTTACCTGTAATTGTTTGTGGAGCATTATCAGGAGGAGAACCGTCAGATGAAGGCTGTGGTTTGGGAGAATTTGCTGAAGTGATAGGCTGGTTTGATAAATCAAAATCTATGAGAGTAGACACTTTTTTTCTCTGCAAATAAGATACAGGGCGTGAACTAATAATAATATTTGGAATAACGGGAAGTGTCGAAGAGGAAGAAGATTTTGGTGGTGTGTGTACAGTATTCTTTTCTTCCTGTTCTAATTCCGGATTTTTAGGTAAATCTCTTGGTCGTAAGGGAGTGAAAGGTTCAGTTGGATCTAATGGATTTACAGGGTGTCGTGTTTGCTTCAAGCTAACATCAGTAGATGCTTCTACTGATGTTGCTTTGTTAATTTGTAAAAAAATTAATGAGACAGAAATTAACAAGCTGGTAAAGAGATACATCACTTTTCTATTAAGACGATACTCTTTTCTTTTCATACAAGGCTCCTTTTTTTTGCAGATTGTCTTATTTTTATAATTAAATTACCAAAAGCTTCCCAATCAGAGGCAGTTGGAGGACTATTCCAAATTAGGTAATCACAATCCACTTTAGAGGGCAAAATATCCGATAAATAGATATCTGTATGGGAGGATAATGAATTTTCAATTTTAATGTAGAGAAAAGGTAGATTTTTTAATGTTAGTTGAATGAAATGATTATAATTTTCTCCATAAGAGAAATCGATGGTAACGTAGATAGGATCCAAAATTTTATCAGTTGGGAAATATTTTAATAAAACAAAAATGTAATCATATAACAATACATTTTCAAAGGATTCGATGTTAACACTTTCCTCAGCGATATCAATTTGATGGATAAATATCTGACAAAAATTATAAAAATCAATATAATTTTCTTTTAAAAATTCTTGATTAATAAAAGAATGCCAAACATTTATTAATTGTTTATAATAAAAAATTCGATAATGAATTTTATCTAGTTCGTTAATTAAAAGCAGTGTGAGCTGTGGATCCAGTTTTAAGTTAAAATAAGACTCAATTTGCGAAATAAATTGAGCAGTCAAAAAAGACGTCTGTGGCGCTTTTTTTTTATCAAGATAAGTTGAGCTAATGTAGTCTTCTGATATGAGAAAATCAATAATAAATGTAATTTCATTATGAATATTCGTTGCAGGAAGCGATGTAAATTCGTTGGCTAACAAATTTAGTTGATTTTCTATTAAATGAATTTCATTTTTGATAACAAGCTTATAGTTTAACTCGACTGGCTCAATAACATGACCTAAATCAAGGCGTTGAAATATAATGGCTAAAAAATAACTTAGTTTTAAACGTTGGCTTTCTGAAGGTCTTTTGATAAGGATATTGGTAAGCTCGTGCTCAAAAATTTCAACAAGTTTTGTGATATCACTATCAAATGGAAACTCATAATTCTTAAATCCAGTAAAATAAAGTTGAAATAAAAATAAGCGGATATGTTTTTCATTTCCAATTAAATGATAATCAGCGGATAAGGAAATCTCATGTTTTTGTAAATAATCAGAAATTTTTGTTTTTAAAGTAAAAGCCTTAGTTTTACTCATATAGAGCTTTTCATAGAACGTTTGCAATGAAAAGTAATTGGTTTTAAAAACATAATCTAAAAGTTTGAATCGTCGTGAATCTTTTAAATAATGCCAAATTAATCGGTTGATAGAATCTTTGCCGATTTTGGTTAAGGTAATCATTTTATCTTGCTGAACAATTGAATAATATTCTTCTAAGTCATATATTTCAATATCTGCAATTAATTCAGAAACAGTTTTAGCAGCTAAAAATTCAGATAAATCTAGTGCATCTTTTATTTCATATAAAGAAACGGAATGTGCTTGGTTTAATTCTAGAAAAGAAAAAAGTTCAAGCTTTCTTTGGTCTGCTTTTTCTAATAAAAATTCCATAGGCTCCTCCAATTCTTCTAAAATTTAAACTACTAAAATTTATGTTCTGAAGATTTTATCTTTGTAGTTATTTAATTAGATAATTATTTGTACACTTAGTAATTATTATTATATAACAAATTTAACAGCTTGTGATTCATTTAACCAGTCTTTTTTTTTTGTTAATTATAAAAATAAAAAGACTGGTTAAATTAATTTTTGAATGATAGATTAGTGTGGACAGTAATTATTGTACACCAAAATGTTTTTAGGTAAGTGCAAAATCAATTAATTATTAAGAGAAGAGAGATTAGGCTAATGTGGAAAAAACAACGTAAAAACATTGTAATAATCATTATTTTAATTCAAGTTATTTCAATTGCTAATGTATCTACGCGTGTTATTGCAACTACACTATCAGATACTGGATCTACTCAAACACAACAACAAAGCACTTTGATTTCAGAGGGTAGCGATACAGCAACAAGTAATAGTAATAAAAATAATGAAGTTGAAAAAGAAGAAGATTTAAACAATCAAGTCGTAGAGTCAAGCGAAGTTCCTCAACCTCAAGAAGAGTCAAGCGAAGTTCCGCAGACAGAAGAGAAAGTTCAAGATTCAAGCAACCAGGAACAAGGAAATACAGATGCCACAACAGATACAGGAGAATTAAAGCAAGACGTAGATAAACAAGGGCAAGTGGAAAATCCAAGCAATCAAGTAGTTAAATCAACTACGCCAGATGAAAGTCCACAACCTAAAATTGAAGTAAGTATTGAGTCATCTTTTAAAGATAACAATTTAATGAAGTTGATTCAACAAACTTTAGGTGTCACCACAATTACATCAGTCAATATCCTCAAATTAACTACGTTAAGCAACCAGAAAACAGGAAGTAACTATCCTCTTATTAGTGATTTATCTGGTTTAGAAAATGCAACTAATTTAAAGCAGTTAGAATTGAGTCAACCTAAATGGAATGATCAAGTGGGGAAACGGATTAACGATTTAACCCCACTAGCCAAGCTACCTAATTTAACTGATATAGGCATGACTAATAATGACTTAACAACGTTAGCGCCATTAGCTACGGTAACTAGTTTGAAAAAGTTAGATGTACAGGCCAACTCAATTTCAGATGTAGGGGCATTAGCAAATCTGACAAATATGGTTGAGTTAAATGTATCCAATAATCAGAGTCCGCCAATTGGTGTCGTTGCCAATTTAACTAATTTAGAATTATTAGGTTGGGGAGGGAATAATGTTACGGATATATCAAGCTTAGCTAACTTAACAAAATTGTCAACATTAAATATATACACGAATAAGATATCTGATATTTCTAGTCTAAGTGGGATGAATCAATTATCTATGTTGAGTATTAGTTCAAATCAAATAAGTGATTTATCATCCTTAAAAGGCAAAGGGATTACACAGGTGTTAGCGAGCGATAATATGATTTCGGATATTAGTCCCCTTGATCAAACCTTGTTTTTTGAAGTTAAAAAGCAAGTAGTTAATGCAAAGCCAATAGAAATAATCGGCAATGATTTAAACTTACCTAATCCGCTTATCGGTCAAGATGGTAAAGGTCTAGTGCCAGGGCAGATTTCTAATAAAGGGAAATACATTAGTGGGACAAATCAAATTAGTTGGACAGGATTACCAGATTCGGGCTCTCTTACTTTTGATTGGGCTAATGCTAGTAAAGATTTTACTGGACAGTATAAGGTGAGCTATCAAGTCGGTCAAGGACAACCAGTGACAGTAAAATATGTTGATAAAAATGGTGTTTCTTTGCTTCCTGATCAGGTGCTTACTGGGAAAGTAAATGAAGCTTATACATCTAAGGCTGAAACAATTGAAGGTTATCTGCTATCTGCACCACCAACAAATGCAACGGGTGTGTTTACCAGTCAGCCGCAAACAGTTACGTATAAATATGACGGGCAACTTGTTTTTGTATCTGCCCCATCAGCAATTAGTAGTGTTGGTGATTTAGAAATCCCAACAAAAGAAACCAATTATTCCTTAATCACAAGAGATAATGAACTTAGAATCCGTGATTATCGAGGTACATCATCAAAATGGTCATTAAAAGCCATACTAGTAACGGAAATGACTTCGGCTTCTGGGCATGTTTTAAAGGATAGTTTGTTCTACCGGCTTAATGGGAAAGAGGAACCATTTTCAGTAGGAAACTCAATTCCAATTGCTTCAGAAACATCTACCTCAACCAATGAAATTAATATTTCAAGTTCTTGGTCGGAAAACGGGGATGGTCCGCTGCTAAAAGTTAAAGGTGGTCAACCACGTAATGAATCTTATTCAGCGGAAATTGAATGGGTCTTGCAAGATGTACCGAATCCATAGACTGGGAGATAGTAAATAATGAATAAGTACATGAAATTCGTTTTATTGATTTTTGGATGTTTATTGTTACAAGCTCCGGTTATAAATGCTCAGAAACCGGGAATCTATGAAACAAAAGCTAGAGTTGGCTTTGTTGAAGGTAAAACCACAAATGAAGACGAGAACGAGCAAGAAAAAGAAGTAGTTGAAACAGACAAGACTTTTCCTAAAACGGGAGAAAAAGTTGAGCTGAATTTAGGTTATCTAGGAATAGGTTTTATAATTACGGTGTTTATCTTATTTGATAATAAGGTTTATATAATAAATGGATTAAGAAGAAAAGAGGAAAACAAATGAAAAAAATTAAATTAGCGACAATCGGAACAATTATTGCACTTACAACAATTGTTGGCGGAAATACAGTATCAGCAGCAACAGTAGGCGATCGCCAAACAGATGCTGTTGTAACGTTTAAACCAAAAGGTGGAGGATCAGTTACACCACCGGTTGATCCAACAGACCCATCAAACCCACTTACTCCAGTTGATCCGATTGATCCAAGCAAACCAATTGATCCAGGTACAACAGGTCCTTTAACTTTGGATTTCGCGTCAGTTTTTAACTTTGGTGAACAAGAAATTAATACGGTAGATAAAGTATATACAGCAAAAGCTCAACCTGGTAAAGATCATACAGGGGCAGACGTTGAAGTTCCTAACTACGCACAGATCAGTGATACGCGAGGAACTGAAGCGGGTTGGACATTAACTGTTAAACAAGACACTCCATTTACATCTAAAAAAGAAAGCAAAGAATTAACTGGTGCAGAAATTCATTTTAAAAATGCGATTGCGAAATCAGTTTCTTCTTCAGCAACTCCATCAACAGTCTCTTCTTCAGTGTCAATAATTGGCGATGGTAACTCACAATTACTGATGTCTGCAAAAGTTCAAGAAGGTGCAGGAACATGGATCTATAGTATCGGTGACGATGCAACTAAAGCTAGCAGTGTTGAATTAAAAGTACCAGCTGGTGCAAATCCAGTAGAAGATACGTATGAAACAAAATTAACTTGGGTACTAGAAGATGTGCCAAACCCATAACAGAATAAATTAAGTAGTTTGTTAGGGAATCGCATTTTATGTAGATTCCCTATTTTTAAGGAGGATACTTTGTATTATGAAAGCAAAAATTGCATTTTTTTTAACGTTTCTGACAGTATTAATTGGGTGTAGTGCAAATTCATTAGTCAGTGATGCATCAGAATTGAAATTTAGTGTAGAAACAGAAATTCCGGAAAATCAAGTGGACACGAAGCGCTCTTATTTTGATTTACAAACTACGCCAAATATGGAGCAAACGTTAATTGCTCATTTACGAAATGATACCGAGGAAGATATCACTGTTGTTCCTACAATTAAAACAGCAACAACAAATGCAAATGGTGTGATTGAATATGGAGAGTCTAATACTGATTCAGATGTTTCATTGGCATTTAAATTAGAATCACTTTTAACTAGCTCTGAATCAGAGATTGTGATTCCCAAAAATGGGAAAATCGATTACAAGTTAACCTTAAAAATGCCTGCTACTGAAATTAAAGGCTTAATTGTAGGTGGGCTAACTTTTAAAGAAAAGTCAGACTCAGAAGAGGAAAGTGGAACAGCGCCTAAAAATGAAAATGGTACACAAATCAAAAATGATTATGCCTATCTTGTAGGAGTTGTATTACATGGAACTTTACCAGCAGATAAGGCCGATCTAAAGCTAACTAAGGCTGAACCAGGTCAGCAGAATCACCATAATGTTATTAATGCTCGATTGGTGAATCCTATCTCAGATTATTTGGCAAAATTATCACTAAAAGCAACAGTGACCAAACAAAATTCCAATAAAGTACTATATTCAAGTCAACAAGCTAATATACAAATGGCACCTAATTCTTATTTTGATTATCCAATCTCATTAGAGGGCGAAAAATTAAAACCAGGAAAATACACAGTAAAAATAGAGGCAGAATCTAAAGGCAACAAATGGAGTCTGGAAAAGAATTTTGAGATTAAAGCGGATGTTGCAGATAAGTTAAATCACTCGGATATAGCATTGAAAAAGAATTACACACGTGTTTACATTATTCTTGGAATTAGCTTGATTTTAGTGGCGCTTCTGTTGCTTATTGTGACGCTTGTAAGACGCAAGCTAGCGGTAAATAATCGAAACTATCGTATCAGAGCACGTAAACAAGAAATTGAACTAAACGAATTAAGAGAAAAAATGAGTGAAGAAAGACAAAAAAATCGTCATCGAACAAATAGTAAATTAAAAAAATAACTAGTTAGAAATGGGGTAAATCATGATTTACGAAAATAAACTCCATGAAAAAGGATTACTTAGAATGATAGGCGCAATTGAATTATATGAGGGCTATTGTGATTATTTAATTGAAGAAAGCCTATCATTAGATTTAATCCCCGCTGATATTGTAGAAATGGCTGCAGATGAAAGTATTTTTCTATTGCAAGAGTATAAGAAATTGCAACTAAAATATACAGAAATCGTAAATTGGAAAATGAAAATTAATAGTTGAAGAAAATGTATTTAAATAATTATTAGTAATGGAAGTGTTGAATAATGGTACTAATAAGTTTAATGGATTCAAGAGAACGAATTGAAATCGAGATATTAAATTTGCTAGATAGTGAAGTCCGATGGTGGTCAGCCAATGAACTAAGCTGTTATACCGGCTATTCTAGTGGAACAATTAATAAATATTTAAAATTTTTACAAACCAAAATTGCTCGCTGCTGTAGTTCACAAGCAATTCTAGAAGTGAGCAATAAGGGTAGCTATTTATATAAATCAGATAATTTTAGCATTCGAGGCATCACTCAAGAAATTATAGGTGAGTCGATCACCGTAAGTATTATGGAGAAAATTTTATTGAATCAAGTGAATTCGATGGCCAGTATTCAAGAAATTTGTCATATTAGTGAGGCTTCCGCAAGAAGAAAATTAAAAGTAATCAAAAAGTTTTTAGTAAAAAGTGATTTAAAATTAGTTGACTTAACAGTTGGAATTCAAGGTGACGAAATGAAAATTCGTATTTTTTATTTCAACTTTTTTTGGCAACTATATCATGGAGAAAGTTGGCCATTTCAACATATTGACCATGAAAAAATCCGGAGTACGGTGACACAGATTGAACAAAAAGTTAGTGGAGGAAGCGGTTTTTATTTTACTTTAGAAATGGAATATTGGCTTGCAATTAATAGTTACCGTAATAGAAAAAATAGTCATTTAGAAATTACAGAAAAATATGAAATTTTAATTTCAGATAAGAAGCAAATACCTATCTTTAGTTATTACCTAAAGAAAAATAAAGTATTTTTAACGGATGCAAATAATGAAGCGATTTGGCTCTCAATTGTTTGGGATAACTTAAAAGAAGATTATAATTACTGGGAATTTTTACTAAATAATTGTGAATATGATAACAAAGATTCTTTTTTACAAACCCAGTTAATCATTGAAGAATTTGAGAAGTTTTTCTCTCATAAAATTCCTCAAGGGTTGAAAAAAGATTTGAATGTAAAACTAAATTATGTTCATTTGATTCAAGAGATTTTTAATAGTGATTTTATGTTAGGGGAGAATTATCAATATTTCCGCGAAATAAAATTATTACATCCAGGGTTTCATGAAAAATGTAAACGTTTCGTTTCTCATGCTCGAAAAGAAAATATTTTGGACGTGAAAAATGAGGAATTAATTATTATTAACTATTTATTAGTGTGTGAAGGAGTATTTTTCTTAAGTCGCTTTGATCAAAAAATAAAAATAAAATTAGTAACAGATACAGGTATATTAGCAACACAATTGCTGGGCAATACGTTATTACATGCTTTTCAAAATTCATATGCACTTGAGATTATAAACGATGATTCTTTCTATGACTTATGTTTAACTACTTATTCTAATTTGGAAAATAAAAACAAAAATAAGATTGTAACCATTAATTCAGTTTTAAGAGAACGTGATATAAAGAATATTGATGTCGCTATCGATGAGATTTTAGTTGAGCAAAGAGGGAAAAAACATTATTTAGATTTAATAAATCAATAAGAAGCAAGTTCAAAATTTAGTTAGATAGTAATACAAAAAATGAGCAAATTAATTTAATTTATTGGAGTATAGTTATATTACAGGAACAAAGGGATTTGCCCTAACAAAGGGATTTGCCCTTTGATATAAATATAATGAATTCTGGGAGGATAATTGATTTGAGAATTGAGAAAATTAGTTCTAGAGTTTTGATTTGTGGTTTGGTATTAGGGTGTGGTTTGATTTTTGATTCATCTATTGGATCAGCAAGTCAGGTAACATCAGGAAAGCTTTTAGAAAATCGTTTAGAGACTGTATTGTCAGCGAAAAGTTTGAATAAAGCGCAATTGGAGTCGTTTTATCACACTGGATACGCAGACGCAAACCCTATGGCAGATTATGTCGTTGCAGGGTATCCAACGAATCAAACAACAACGATTCAAATGCAAAGAGTTCAAAATTATAATAGGTATGTCTTAATTGATGGAGAATTTGGTGGTGTTGGAGAAGTTGCTGTTGGAGAAGTCGTTGGAGAGACGGTTACCTTCAAGAATTTCCAGTTAAAAGCAAATAATCATTATTCAGTATTTGCTGACAATCAAGAGCATGTTTTATTTTTTGAAACTGGAGGATACAATAACACAAATCCAGTGATTTCAGTTATTCCAGTTATACGTATTCCTTTAGGCGGGGACTTTAATCCCTTAGATAATGTAACTGCTTGGGATAAAGAAGATGGATTTCTGACATCAAAGATTAACGTTACGAAAAATACAGTTGATGTAAATACAGTTGGTACTTATGAAGTTGATTATGAAGTTTACGATTCTGATGGTGGAAGAGGAACGGCAAGTGCACGTGTCATTGTATTTGATGATGGGTCGTCGAACCAGGCTCCAGTGATTGAAGCTTCGGATCAAACAATAAATGTAGGAGACATTTTTAAACCCTTGGAAAAAGTGAAAGCTACAGATCCAGAGGATGGAGATATTACCTCAAAAGTTGAAGTGAAAACTAACGAAGTTGATAATTCAAAAGCTGGAAAGTGTCGTGTTTCTTACTATGTAGAAGATTCTAAAGGAAAAAGCGCAACAAAAGATATTACTGTAACAGTAATTGAAAATACAAGTATTCCTGCACCTGTATTAAATCCTGTTTTTACAACAGATACAACAGTGCAAGGCATTGGGGCGAAGAATTCGACTCTATATCTAACTATGGGAGCAGATAAGTATCAAGAAGACATCGGAGCAACAGGTGTGTTTAAGGTTACTTTAGATGCTAACTATGCTAGCGGTACTCAGATTACGGCTTATACACAAGATGCTGCAGGAAATAAAAGTTTAGTTTATACAGGAGTTGTTGTAAAAAATGAATTAACAGCACCCGTACTAAACAAAGTAACAGAAAAAGATACATCGATTACAGGAAAAGCGCCTGCAAATACAACATTATATCTCCAAATTGGTTCAGACAAATATGAAGAAGATGTTAATAGTAATGGTGTCTTTTCAATGGCATTAGATAATTCATATCCGATTGGTACTAAAATTACAGCGTATGTTAAAGATAGTAATGGACAACAAAGTGATGTCGCTACTTATGAAGTTGAAGCTGCAGAAGATATTTATTTAGAGAAATTTACTTCTGGAGATATTTGGTTAAAAGGAAAGACCTTTGCGAATGCTGTAATTTCAGCAAAAGTCGATAATTATCGTGCACGTGTTTATGAAGGCGAAGCTGATTCAAATGGAAATTTTGCAATTGAATTTTCTAGAAACTATCCTGCTGGAGCGACGATTGAAGTAACAGCAACTGACCCACTAACGGGAGTGAGTTCTGTTAAAACCGTTCAAATTTATCCAAAAGCCCCAACGATTTATACAATTCAATCGGGAGATACGAAAATTTCAGGAATTGCAGATCCAAATGCGCAGGTATTTGTTCAAGTAAACAATGAGATTTTTGAAGGTACCGCAGATGAAGCTGGTTCTTATACAGTTAAAGTAGCAACAGTACCTTTATACGCAGCAATTGCTGTATATCAAGTAGTAAATAATATTCATAGTGAGAAAACAGAAATAACAGTTGAACAATAGAAAAACTAGGAGGAAAGAGAAGATGAATAAATTAAAATTAGTTGGTTTAGGAGCGATCCTATGTTGTGGGTTAGCATTAAGCCAAACAGATGCCGGTGCGGCGACAATCAGTAAAAATGAATTACAAGGAAATCAAATGAGTACCAAAGTAGTCAATTTTAAGAATAGGAGTCTATCAGCGAATATTCTTGAGGCAATCCAAAAAAATCGTGCAGGAGCAGACTTTACTAGTTTTCATTACTATGGTATTGCAGGCTTATCTCCTACAGCCAATTATGTAAACAAGGATGGTTATGTAACTACAAAAACAACCTCAATCCATATCAATCAAACAAATGATACGTACTATGAATTAATAGATGTAAACTCTGGGACAATTCTTTCAACTGGAAGAGTTGTTGGGCAACAGATCTATTTTGATACTATTACCTTATATACAAATGGAGATTACCGTATATTAGGCAATTACAATGAAATTGCCCAATTCGATGTATATGAAGCCGCTGAAAATAAAATTCCAGTCATTAAAGCAGAGGATAAAACGATTCGTCTTGGTGATAGTTTTAAACCATTAGAGGGTGTAACTGCCACGGATGAAGAAGACGGAAACTTAACAAGTAGCGTTGAGGTGGAATCAAACAACGTGAATACTGATAAAGCAGGAGTTTATTCCGTTACTTATACAGTTACAGATAGTGATGGTGGTATTGGAACGAAGACCATCAAAGTAACAGTTCTATCTAAAAATACACCACCAACTATTCATGCAGAAGACCGTACGATTTATGTTGGCGATACATTTGATCCACGAGAGGGCGTAACAATTTGGGATGCCGAGGATGGCATTATCCCTATTGAAAAACTTTTTATCAGCCTTAATGAAGTCGATACGACAAAAATTGGAACCTATAAAGTTATTTATATGGTTCTGGACTCTGGTGGTACATTAGGCATGAAACAAATTAGTGTAACGGTTATTGAGCGTGAAGTAGAATTACCAGCCCCAGAATTGAATACAGTATTAAATACAGATACAACCGTTGAGGGAAAAGCTACTAAAAATACAACTCTTTATTTAACCATTGCTGGTGATAAATATCAAGAGACTGTTGGTGATAATGGTACATTTTCGTTAACTTTAGATCAAACGTATGCAGCTGGATCCGCTATTGAAGCTTATGTTAAAGATGATGCAGGTCATACAAGTGCTGTTTATACTGGAACTGTTCAAAAAAATACATTTGAAAAGCCTGTTTTAGATAAATTAACAGACAAAGATACACTTTTCACAGGTAGTGGACGTGCAAATACAACGTTAGTATTCAAAATTGGTAATGACAAGTATGAATCAGCTATTAATGAGAATGGTTTATTTAAAGCTACTTTAGACCAAACTTACCCAGTTGATACAGCAATTGAAGCGTATATCTTAGATCCTGCAACAAATGAAAAGAGTGAAATTAGTTACGCAAAAGTTGTTGCAGCAGAAGAAATCTCAATAAATAGAGTGACGTCAATTGATAAATTAATTACTGGAACAACTTTTGCTAATGCAACGATTGAAGTAAAGGTCTTCGGTTACCGTGACCGCATTTATGAGGGTGCCTCAGATGAGAATGGGAAATTTAACATTAATTTTACTAGATTTTATCCAGCTGGGACTAGTATGACAGTGAAGGTAATAAATCCTGTTACTGGACATGAATTTTCTAAAACAGTCCAAGTTTATCCAAGAAAACCATCAATCACTGCTATTTTAAGTGGCGATACAAAAGTAGAAGGTTTAGCAGATCCACTTGGAGAAATCTTTGTTACTGTAAACAACAAAGTAACTCAAGGTATTGCAGATAGTGCTGGAAACTATTTAGTGAGAGTGAATGAAGCGATTCCTCAAGCTGCTTCAGTTTCAGTTTATCAAGTCGTTAAAGGAATTAAAAGTGAACCAACAGAAGTAATTGTTGAACAATAAGTATAAAGTGGAGGATTTAATAGTGAATAAATTAAAATTAGTGGGATTAGGTGCAATTTTATGTTGCGGCTTAATGCTGAGTCAAGTGAATGCGGAAGCAGCTAAAAATAGCGAAAAAAATGTAAAAGAAAATATTCTTGAATCAATGATTGTGAACCAAATGAAGATGAAATCAGCTATTTTAAACAGCTTGAATGTACAAGGAAATTTACTTGAAACAATGCAAATAAATCGTGAGGGTGCAGAGCTTACTAGTTTTAACTATACTGGTCAAACAGGACTATTTCCTCAAGGCAATTTTGTGAATAAAAAAGGCTATTTAACAACAGATACAACGATGATTCGTATACAGGGATCAGATCAACTATCTTATCGATTAATGAATTTTGCATCGAATCAATTAATTGCAATTGGAGAAGGAACGGGCTCAGAAATTTCGTTTAATTTATTGAGCTTATCAACTACATCTGATTATGGGATTGTTAGTGTCGATAGAAACGGTGTTCAAAAAGAATTAATTCGATTTGATGTACACCCAGCTAACGATACCCCTCCAATTATTCATGCAGAAGACAAAGAAATTCCATTTGGTAGTGATTTTAAAGCTCTAGAAGGTGTCACCGCTGAAGATATTGAAGATGGTGATTTAACTGATTCAGTCCAAGTTGTTTATGATGGGGTTGATACTCAATTAGCAGGTATCTATGATGTGAGATACGAAGTAATAGATAGTGAAGGAAATATTGGAACGAAATCAATTAAAGTTACAGTTCTAGAGAAGAATGCAGCACCAGTAATCCAAGCAGAAGATCGCACAATTTATGTTGGCGATACATTTGTAGCGTTAGAAGGCGTAACCGCTGAAGATGCCGAAGACGGAAACCTAACAAGTAAAATCGAAGTGGTTTCAAATGATGTAAACACTCAAAAAGCAGGCATTTATGAAGTGACGTACCAAGTAAAAGATAGTGCTGATGAAATTGGAACAAAAACGATTAAAGTAACAGTTTTAGAAAGAAACAAAGTACCAGTGATTAAAGCTGAGGATCGTACAATTTATGTTGGCGATACATTTGTAGCGTTAGAAGGCGTAACCGCTGAGGATGCCGAAGATGGAAACTTAACAAGTAAAATCGAAGTAGTTTCAAATGATGTAAACACTCAAAAAGCAGGCATTTATACGGTGAGTTATCGAGTAAAAGATAGTGCGGGTGAATATGGAACGAAAACGATTAAAGTTACGGTTTTAGCAAGAAATACAGCCCCAGTCATTAAAGCCGAAGATCGCATGATTCGTGTTGGTGATACGTTTGATGCCTTAGAAGGCGTAACTGCTGAAGATGCTGAAGACGGAAACTTAACAAGTAAAATTGAAGTAGTTTCAAATAATGTAGATACTCAAAAAATGGGTATTTATGAAGTGACGTATGAAGTAAAAGATAGTGCTGGTGAAGTTGGAACGAAAACAATTAAAGTTACGGTTTTAGCAAAAAATACACCACCAGTAATTAAAGCTAAAGACAGTACAATTTATGTTGGTGACACATTTGATGCGTTAGAGGGTGTCACAGCTGAGGATGCTGAGGATGGTGACCTAACTTCTGAGATTGTTGTAGTACTTGACCAAGTGGATACATCAAAAGTTGGTGAATACCAAGTCTTGTATTCTGTTACAGATACAGCTGGATCAATTGTTAGAAAAAGTGTGACAGTTAACGTTATTGAACGTGCAACTGAATTACCAGCACCGCAATTAAATCCAGTTTTCAATACAGATACAGCAGTTGAAGGAAAAGCAACTAAAAATACAACTCTTTATCTAACGATTGCTGGCGATAAATACGAAGAATCAGTTAATGAAAATGGTAATTTTTCAGTTGTATTAGATCAAACATATGCAGCTGGATCAACTATTGAAGCTCATATTAAAGATGCTTCAGGTCACACCAGTGCTTCTTATATTGGAACAGTGCAAAAACATGATATCCAAAAACCGGTTTTAGATAAATTAACAGATAAAGATCTTAGTTTATCAGGTAGTGGGCGTATGAATACAACCTTAATGGTAACCATTGGGAATGATCATTATGCAACAGGTATTAATGAAAATGGCTTGTTTAAATTAGTCTTAGATCAAACGTATCCAGTTGGAACAGCAATTGAAGCTTATATCTTAGACTCTACAACTGGTGAAAAAAGTGAAGTCACTTATGCAAAAGTTGTCGCTTCAGAGGATATTTTCTTAAATAGAGTAACGTCAATTGATAAAGGAATCTCTGGAAAAACATTTGCTAATGCAGATATCAAAGTTAGAGTTTTCAATTATCGTGACAGAATATATGAAGGAAAATCAGATGAAAATGGAAACTTAACTTTTGTATTTACAAGAGCTTATCCAGCCGGTACAAGTATCACTGTAACAGTTACAAATCCAATTACAGGGAATACTTTTGAGAAAACAATTCAAATTTATCCTAGAAAGCCAACAATTAATACGATTGTAAGTGGCGATAAAAAAGTGGAAGGCTCTGCAGATCCGCTTGGACAGGTAGTTGTTACTATAAATAATCAAGTTACTGAAGGCATTGCTGATAGTGCTGGAAATTATTTAGTGAGAGTGAGTGAAGAAATTCCTCAAAATGCCTCAGTTTTAGTCTATCAAGTTGTTGATGGAATCAGAAGCGAAGCAACAGAACTAATAGTTACACAATAAAAAAAGGAGGAGATACAGTGAAAAGAATAAAGTTCGTTGGTTTAGGAGCAATCTTATTTTGTGGCTTTGTTTTAGCCCAATCAAATGCAGAGGCAACTAAAGTAAATTCACTAGTTAATTTTAGTCCGACTAGTTTACTTGATTCTATGCCAAGAGTTATCGAAGAAGGTCCTGAATTTACTGCATTTAATTTTTTAGGTCTAGGTGGTCGTCAGGCTACAGCCAATTATGTTAATTATGCAGCCTATGCTACAACAAAAACGACAGAAATTCGGATGGGCGTATCTGAGTCTAGCGCAACAGAGTACGAAATAAGAGATATGTTAACAGGAGCGACTATTTCAAAGGGAAGAATTGATGAGTCAAAAATTTATTTTGAACAACTTTCGTTACAAGCTGATCGATATTATGAAGTTCTAGAGTTTAACTCTTATTGGGAAGAAATTGGTGGATTTTCAGTCCAAAAAGCAACTGAAAATAAAATTCCAGTTATTACGGCACAGGATAAAACTATCTATGTAGGTGATTCTTTTAAACCCTTTGATGATGTAACAGCTGAAGATGAAGAAGATGGAGATTTAACTGGATTAATCCGCATTGTGTATGACACAGTGGACATTAGTAAAGCTGGTATTTATAAGGTTGGTTATGAAGTAATCGACAATGACGGTGGTGTTGGAACAAAAGAAATTAAAGTCACGGTTCTAGAGCGTGAAGTGGAATTGCCAGCTCCGGAATTAAACCCTGTGTTAAATACAGATACTATTGTTGAAGGTAGAGCAACTAAAAATACAACGCTTCATTTAACGATTGCTGGTGATAAATATGAAACAACCGTTGGCGAAAATGGTATGTTCTCAGTTACTTTAGATCAAACCTACCGTGCTGAATCAGTTATTGAAGCATATGTGGAAGATGAAGCAGGCCACATCAGTGCTTTATATACTGGAACCGTTAAAAAAAGTATTCTTCAAAAACCTGTCTTAGATAAGTTAACTGATAAAGATTTGAGTTTATCTGGAAGTGGAAAAGCCAATACAACCGTAGTGATTAAAATTGGCAATGACCTTTATGAAACAGATATTAAAGAAAACGGAATGTTTAAAATGACGTTAGATCAAACGTATCCAGTGGGAACCGAACTTGAAGCCTATATTTTAGATCCAGCAAATGGTGAAAAAAGTGAAGTCACTTATGCAAAAGTTGTAGCTGCAGAAGAAATCTCATTAAATAGAGTGACCTCAATTGATGAAGTAATTACTGGATCAACATTTGCTGATGCGGATATAAAAGTAAAAATATCTGGTTATCGTGACAGAGTTTATGAGGGAACATCAGATGAGAATGGACACTTTAGTATTGTGTTTACAAGATCTTACCCAGCAGGTTCTGCAGATCCACTTGGTGAAATATTTGTTACTGTAAACAATCAAGTGACTCAAGGTGTTGCAGATAGCTCTGGAAACTATTCAGTGAAATTGAGTGAAGCAATTCCTAAAAATGCCTCAGTTTCAGTGTATCAAGTTGTGAAAGGTATTAAAAGTGAACCAACGGAATTAACGGTTGAACAAAGGGAACAATGAAATAAAAATATAAACTAAACTAAAGAATGTGAGTGTGAAGGAAAAAATGGCAAATAAGAAGATGATTAAAGTTGTTGCAGCCTCAATGATGGCTGTCAGCGTATTGAGTGTAAGTGTATTACCACAAAGTAGTTCAGCAAATGTTTTATCACAACTGTCGCCGACTGTAAAAAGTGAAAAAGCAGGTACTAGTATGATGGCTGAACCAAAATTATGGTCATCAATGTTGCCAACGGTTGGAGAAAAAGTAGAAGAGAACTTTGATGTATCTAAAGGTTGGGAAGTTGAAGACTATAATTCAGATTTAGGTATCGACATTGATAAGGTCTTTAGACAAGGAATGTCGAATCCAGATGGTACGATGAACTATGCAACCATCAACTTTGGGAACATTGGGAATGCAAACTTTATTGCTAAGAAAACAATTAAAATGAAAAAAAATCATGAATATAAACTTAACTTAAACTATGGGATTAGACTTAGTGCAGGTGTTGTTGGATCAATTGATTTTAATGGTACTAAGAAAGATGTTTCAGTATCAGGAAATCCTGCCTATGAAGAAACGATTGTCGCAAAAGAAGATATGGATTATGTGATTACTATGGAATTTACGACACCAATGGAAACAACAGCTTATCTGATGGTTGGGTATAATCCACAACTTGGTGATGGTATTACTGAATCAGCAGATGTTAAACCACCGACAGTAATCGCTCCTGAAGCCAATCAAAATATCGTAAAAGGTGCTGGCGAACCAGGCTCTCGAATTATTGTTAAAGACAGTAGTGGCATTGAATTAGGTAGTGGAGCTGTACAAGCAAATAAGAGCTTTTCAATCGAAACATCACGTGATCTGATTTTTGGTGAGTTTTTATCGGTTACACAAGTAGATGCAACAGGTTTTGAAAGTCAACCAACAGTAGTAAAAGTTGTAGATACAATTGGACCAGAAATTGACAGTGTAGATTCAGTTGAAGCCGGTCAAAATCTAGTTGAAGGACAAACAGAAGCAAGAGCAGTAGTTCGTGTTTATGAAGAAGATGGTACCACTCTTTTAGGAACATCAGATGCAGCAGATACAACTGGTCACTTTACCGTAAAATTAGTTAGAGATGCAGTTTACCAAGAAAAACTTGTTCTATCTGTTACGGATAGTGCTGGAAATTTAGGTTCAAGTATGACTACTGAAGTAGTGGATACAACAGCACCGAATAAACCAACAATTGCTCCAATTACAGATAATGATACAATCTTGACTGGAACAGCAGAAGCAGATTCTACAATTACAGTTAAAGTTGGTCATCAATTATTTACAGGAACCGCAGATAGTCTGGGAGACTACACGATTGATTTAGCACAAACCTTCCCTGGTGGAACAATCATTGATGTAACAGCAACAGATATTGCTGGAAATATTAGTGAATCTGAATCAGTTGTTGTAAAATTAACAAAACCAACAGCTGTACCAGTGGTTAATCCATTGACAGATCAAGAATCAATTTTAACAGGAACGACAGAACCAGGTGCTACTGTTGAAGCTCATATCAACAAAGATATTTATAAAACAACAGCAACGGCAAGTGGTACATTTGAAATTCAATTAAATCACAAATATATTGGTGGTACAGATATCGTTGTTACTGCAACTGGTATTTCAGGTGTTATAAGTGCTGAATATCAAGGGAAAGTTCTAGACCAAACTGCTCCAGATAAACCAGAAGTAAATGAAATTACAGATAATGATGCAGTAATTACTGGAACTGCAGAACCAGATTCAGTCATTGATATATATACTGAAGTATCACCGCAAGTTAATGCTCATTATCAAGGGGTTGCAAATGATAAAGGAGACTTTAGCGTTGCAATTGACAAATTACCAGTGAATACCAAAGTAGGTGTATTTGCGACAGATTCATATGGTAATATTAGTGAAAGAACAAATGTAGTAGTTGTTAGTTCAACTTCTGTAAGTGTGACAATTAATAAAATTACAAGCCAACAAACCGTATTAACGGGTTCAACTCTTAGAGGAAATGCTCAAGTAGAAGTATTGATTGGCAGTCGTCTTTATCAAGATATGTCTGATGATAAAGGTAATTACTCAATTAAATTAGACCATGCGTATGTTGCTGGAACTGAAATAACTGTAACGGCAACTGAAGGAACAAATACAGATACTAAATCAATTAAAGTTTCTCCAAGAAAAGTATCAATTACGAGTGCATTTGCTGGTTCAGCAACTATCTCAGGTGTAGCAGATCCACTTGCTGAAGTTCATATTGCGATTAACGACCAACCTATGTCAGCACCTGTAACTAGTGATGCAAATGGGAACTATAGTGTTACATTAGCAAAACCATTAGCATTAGGAGATAAGATTACTTCATACCAAGTGTTAAATGGTGAAACAAGTGAGTCACAAGATATCTTTATTAATGTAAAATAATAGGAAATTTGTTAAATAAGTAAAAACAGGCATGAAAATCAGAAAGTTGATTTTCATGCTTTTTTTTGTTCGTTGAGTTTTATTGAAGTCTAGTCACTTTTTGTTTTACAAAAAGAAAGTTAACTAAAATAAGTAGTCCAAAGATAATTAGAAAAATTGTAATCATGATTAAGTTTGCTAAACGGTATTCTTGTTCAACGTTTAGGTCAAGTGGAAATCTAGTTGAGAACAAATAACTGGATTTTGTACGAATAAATTGGATAAAAAAATGACTAAGTGCAAAAAGAAGAGGGATTTCCAAAAAATGTTCAAGTATAAATTCACAGGAAATATAGTGTGGTGTAGCCCCTAATAAAAGTTTTATTTTAAGTTCCTCTTTATAAAGAAGAAATTGCTGATTTAAAAAAATGAAAAAGCGAAAAAGACCAAAGATAGAAAAAATGATTAAGAAGGTTAATAAACTAATCTTGATAATGGTTACTAGAAACTCCAGTTTGTATGTACTAGACTCAGATAGAAAATTATCCGTTGCAGAACTAGACGCAAAACTATTGGAAATAGATAGCAATAAATTATAAGCATAAATAAGTAAAAATTCAAAAAAGAAGAATAAAAAAATTGAGAAATTTGTAGTTATCGCAGTTCTGAGATTTCTCATTTTTAATTGTACACATCGATAAAAAATAGTTCTCATAGTAAGGATTATTCCTTTCTGAATAAGGATATTATTAAGTGTATCATACTATTTTTTCTGATTGAAAACGTTTTTTTACTAGCGACTGCAATCGTAAATGTAAAATAGAAAGGAACGAAATTACTTTTGGAGAGAATTCTATTTGTGGATTTATAAGATAATCATTAAAAATATACATATAAAATAACATTAAAACGAAATTAGAATTAAATCTAATTTGTTATATCTGAACCCGTATCAATTGATGTAACTGAATTGTTTCGTTTATACTGATTAATGAAATGGAGGAGGAAAAAAATAATGAAAATGTTAAAGTATTTTAATTTTTTGGTTGTAACAACGCTATTACTATCTGTTTTTATACCGTCAATTGTTGTAGTAGCAGTAACGAACACAGATAATAAAGAAAACTACTTTGAAGGTGACAACTTAAAAGTACTAGCTGAACAAGTAACGGATATTCCTCTAGAAAAGGATGAGATCGGTATTCGTTATCAAGTAAGTAACCAAAGTGAGGATGTATTAAGTACAATTAGCATTCAACAATTAAATAACGATGAGATTGTATTTGAGAAAGAATCACTTGAAATTGATAGCAAGAAGATAACAAATCAGGATGAATTAGACAAACTGTTTAACTTAGTGTATTCTACGGAGCAAAAAATTCAATCAACAGATTTGGCTACTTATGAACTAAAGCCGAATGAAACAAGGACGATTTTTATAAAAGCTCAGGTGGCTCCTTCATTTGTAGGGGATGTTAAACAAGAAGTGACTATTTTAAAGGATGCTGCTGAAGTTGGAGAATTGGCAGTTTCGTTGAAAAGTCCGATTGAACCAGTTAGTCATGAACCAATGGAATCAACGGAACCAATTGTCGAGAATCCAAAGGGTGACTTAGCTGAAAAGAGTGCTGAAGAGGCTGCTGTAGTAACGGAGGAAGCAGTGACTACGGATTCTGCAATAGAAAGTCCACTACCTATGCCTAATTTGGCTAAAAATACAGATTTAGCAAAGTTAGCACCAATTCCAGGTCGTGGGTTTGATAAACCAATCTATCAAGCTATTCACAAAGGAGAACTTTATTCAACGGGAAATACCAACTTGAAGATTGCCAATGAAAGTACAGCTGCCGCGCAAACTTTTTTAAATACAAAGACAGCAAGTAGTGGCTATGCGATTAATAATTTTCAATTAACTTTTGCTGATGTCGATAGTGATCCGAATACTTATAACTCTAGCAAATCATATATTGATTTAGATGGAGGAAAAGAGGTTGCATGGGCGGGGCTTTTTTGGAGTGCTTCCCGTTATAAAGGTCCAGCTACATCAATTAATATGACAGATGATGAGATTACAGCACCAGTTGTTTTTAAAACACCGAATGGAACAAGTACCTCTGTTACGCCAGATCGTTATTTTAGAATCGATCAGCAAGATGGGAAAGATCCAGGTCAAGGTTTTGGTTATAACAATACAGGTTTTTCTAATTTTGCTGATGTAACGTCTATTATTACGGGAGACGGTAGTGCTACAGGGAGTTATACATTAGGAAACATTCCGATGACCAATGCACTAAATGGACAATATCAATCATATAATTTTAGCGGTTGGAGTTTATTTATTGTAACGAAAGATCAAGCGAAAAAATCACGAGCATTTAGTATTTATCAAGGTGCTAGAGGAAATAAAGCTGGAACCAATAATGAATTTACTATTAGTGATTTTGTAACAGCGAAGTCAGGAGCGTTGGACCCAATTGTTAGTTGGTTTAGTGTTCAAGGAGATAAATATTTTACAGGTGATAATGCTCAGATTAAAAATAGCAGTGGTGTTTGGACGAATATTACCAATGGACTGAATCCAGTGAACAATGTTATGAATGGGACGGTATCTGATGGTGGAGAGCATATGGTTGATAAATATCCAGGTGGCTTTAACCCTGGTTATCCTAATTTCTTAGACATTGATGTTGATCGAATGCATCTACCAGAAGGCTTAATCCAAAATGGACAACAGCAAATTGCTCTTAGAACGACTAGTTCAGGAGATGATTTTTCAACAAATGCGATTGGTTTTTCTGTCAATGCTGAGATTCCAGAATTAGAGATTACAAAAGAAGTTATGAATCCTAAATCTATTTATAGGATTGGTGATGAAGTGACCTATCAAATTAAAACGAAGAATACTAGATTGAATTCGGAATCAAAAGCAACAATTGCAGAAGACATACTAGACAGTCGACTTGATTTTGTACCTAATTCACTTGCGATTACTTCTGGACCAAATACTGGTACAAAAACGGATCAAGCTGGTGATGATCAAGGAGAATATGACCCAACAACTAGAAAATTAACCCTTAGAGTGGGAGTTAATGCTGATGCAGTAACTGGCGGAAGTTATTTAGGTTCCACCGAAGAAACTGTTTATGAATTTAAAGCTAAGATTAATGAGACTGCTTTGCCAAGCCAAGAGATTCCTAATAGTGCGAGTGTTAAAGGTGTTGATGTAGCAACCAGTGCGCCATTAAGTGCCAACTCAGAAATTGTGAATGTACGGATTCAAGATGAAGTCTTAGGTAAATTAGAAACAACTAAAACGGTTAATCAGCAATCACCTAAAATTGGAGATGAATTGGAGTACCAAATTACATTTAAAAATACGATTCCAAATAGTGTTTTAAAGCAAGTGATAGTGACGGATGCCCTACCAAAAGGGTTAACCTATGTTGAAAATAGTCTCAGCAGTGAAGGGGATGATCCAAAACCAACATCATTAACTGTTGTCAATGGAGAATTAACTGGGATTTATCCTACGATTCGTGATACAAAAACACGAACTATCAAATTTAAAGTAACTGTTAATCAAGAGGCTGCAGTAGGTACACCGATTATTAACAAAGCCAAGATTGATGATGGCACGAATCCACCAGATGAACCAGAAGTTCCGGTGACACCAATCGAGACTTTAGGAGCTTTAGAGTCAACCAAATCAGTCAATCAACAAGCACCAAAAATTGGTGATGAAATTGAGTATCGTATTACCTTTAAAAATAAAGTTCCTAATAGTATGTTACAAAAAGTGACGATAACAGATAATTTACCAAAAGGTTTAACGTATATTGAAAATAGTGTGACAAGTGAAGGAGATGATCCAAAACCAACTTCGTTAACTGTGATAAATGGTCAATTAATCGCTGAATATCCTACAATTCGGGATAATGAGATACGAACAATTAGCTTTAAGGTAAAAGTAAATAATGAAGCTGTTGCCGGAACACCAATTGTCAATAAAGCTACAATTGACGATGGTACGAATCCACCAGATGAGCCAGAAGTGCCAATTACTCCAGTAGAAAAATTAGGTGAGTTAGAATCAACCAAATCAGTGAATCATCAATCACCAAAAGTTGGAGATGAGTTAGAATATAGTCTCACTTTTAAAAATAAAGTTGAAAATAGTATCTTAAAAAAAGTGGTGATTACTGATAATTTACCAAAAGGGCTAACGTATGTTGAAAATAGTGTGACAAGTGAAGGGGATGCGCCAAAACCAACCTCAATAAAAGTGGAAAATGGTCAATTGATAGCAGAGTATCCGCAAATTAGTGATACCAAAACGAGGCAGATTAAATTTAAAGTCATCGTCAATCAAGATGCCGTTGTTGGTACGCCAATTATCAATAAAGCTACAATTGACGATGGGACGAATCCACCAGATGAGCCAGAAGTTCCTGTGACACCGGTGGAAACACCAGGTGAATTAGAAGCGACAAAATCAGTAAATCATCAATCACCAAAAGTCGGAGATGAGCTAGAATACAGCATTACCTTTAGAAATAAGATTGTAAATGGAACATTGAAAAAGGTTAGCATTACTGATAAATTACCTCAAGGGTTAACGTACGTTGAAAATAGTGTCAGTAGTGAAGGGGATGCTCCTCAACCAACTTCATTGAAAGTTGAAAAAGGTCAGCTGACAGCAGAATATCCAACAATTAATGACACAAAAACTCGAACGATTCGCTTTAAAGTCATCGTCAATCAAGATGCAGTAGCTGGGACACCAATTATCAATAAAGCCAAGATTGATGATGGGACAAATCCACCAGATGAACCAGAAGTTCCTGTGACACCAACCGATACTCCGGGAGCATTGGAATCCAGTAAGTCAGTTAACGATCAATCACCAAAAATCGGAGATGAGTTAGACTATCGAATTACTTTTAGAAACAAAGTGGTTGGTGGAAAGTTAAAGCAAGTAACTATTACTGATACATTGCCAAAAGGACTGACGTATGTGGCAGGCAGTGTAGTAAGTCAAGGAGATGATCCCAAACCTACTTCATTATCTGTAACGAATGGTGTCTTAGTCGCAGAATATCCAGCAATTAGTGATAATAAAGTGAGAACAATTATCTTCAAAGTAAAAGTAAATCAAGAGGCAATCGTTGGTACGCCAATCGTCAATCAGGCAACTATCGATGATCATGAGAATCCACCAGATGAGCCTGTTGTTCCAGTAATTCCAGTTATTACACCAGGATCTTTGGAATCAAATAAATCAGTTAACAATCAAGCACCAAAACTAGGCGAAGAAATAGACTATCGAATTACCTTTAGAAATAAGATAGTTGGGGGAACCTTAAACAAAGTCACGATTACCGATAAATTACCAAAAGGGTTAACTTATGTTGAGCAAAGTGTGACCACTGAAGGGGATGATCCTAAACCAGACTCAATCGCGATTGCAGATGGGCAAATCATTGTTGACTATCCAACTATTAATGACACTAAAACGAGAAGTATCGTGCTTAGAGTCAAGGTCAATCAAGATGCAGTTGTAGGAACACCAATTGTCAATAAAGTGACAGTTGACGATGGCATCAATCCGCCAGATGAGCCAGAAATTCCTGTGATTCCAGAAGAAACATTGGGGGAATTAGAATCGACGAAATCCGTCAATAATCAATCACCAAAAGTTGGGGATGAATTAGAGTATCAGATTACCTTTAAAAATAAAATTGAAAATGGCATCTTGAAAAAAGTCACCATTACCGATAATTTACCAAAGGGGTTAACGTATGTTGAAAATAGTGTAATGAGTGAAGGCGATGCACCAAGCCCCATTTCATTAACAGTCAATAACGGAAAATTAGTTGCAGAATACCCGCAAATTAGTGATACAAAAATAAGAGCAATTAAATTTAAAGTAACTGTCGATAAAGAGGCTGTAGTAGGCACACCAATCGTCAATAAAGCGACGATTGATGATGATACGAATCCGCCAGATGAACCAGAAATACCAGTGATTCCAGTTGTGACGCCAGGCGAACTGGAGTCGACGAAATCCGTTAATAACCAATCACCCAAAGTTGGAGATGAATTAGAGTATCGGATTACCTTTAGGAACAAAATTCAAAATGGTGTGTTGAAAAAAGTTACGATTACTGATAATTTGCCAAAGGGCTTAAGTTATATAGATGGTAGTGTCCTAAGTGAAGGAGACGATCCAAAACCAACCTCGTTAACTTTAGAGAATGGTGTTTTAGTTGCAGAATATCCGCAAATTAGTGATACAAAAATAAGAGCAATTAAATTTAAAGTAACTGTCAATAAAGAGGCTGTAGTAGGCACGCCAATCGTCAATAAAGCGACACTCGATGATGACACAAATCCACCAGATGAACCAGAGGTACCAGTGACTCCAGTAGAAACTTTAGGTGAATTAGAGTCAACAAAATCAGTGAATCATCAATCACCCAAAGTTGGAGATGAATTAGAATACAGCATTAGTTTTAGAAATAAAATTGAAAATAGCAATTTAAAAAAAGTTACAATTACTGATAATTTGCCAAAAGGTTTAACGTATGTTGAAAATAGTGTGATAAGTGAGGGGGATGAACCCAAACCAACCTCAGTAACTGTTGAAAATAATCAGTTAGTAGCAGAATATCCAACAATTGACGATACAAAAACGAGAACTATTCGCTTTAAAGTAATCGTGAATAAAGATGCGGTAGCAGCCACGCCAATTATCAATAAAGCAACAATTGATGATCATGTAAATCCAC
Organism: Carnobacterium gallinarum DSM 4847; assembly: GCF_000744375.1. Lineage (NCBI taxonomy): Bacteria > Bacillati > Bacillota > Bacilli > Lactobacillales > Carnobacteriaceae > Carnobacterium > Carnobacterium gallinarum. The sequence continues at coordinate 1,747,715 of NZ_JQLU01000005.1, forward strand.
CAGATGAGCCAGAAGTACCTGTTACACCGACAGATACCCCAGGAGCGTTGGAATCAAGTAAGTCGGTTAATAACCAAACTCCAAAAGTTGGAGAAGAGCTTGAATATCGTATTAATTTTAGAAATAAAGTAGTCGGTGGAACAGTAACTAAAGTGACGATTACCGATATTTTGCCAAAAGGGTTAACATACGTTGAAGGAAGCGCTAAAAGTGAAGGTGTTGATCCAAAACCAACGTCACTAACTGTTGTAAATGGAAAATTAGTTGCCGACTATCCACCAATTTCAGATAATGAAACGCGAATCATTGTCTTTAAAGTGAAAGTAAATAAAGACGCAACAGTAGGCACACGAATTATTAATAAAGCAACAATTGATGATGGCACTAATCCACCAGATGAGCCTGAAATTCCAGTAATTCCAGCAGAGATTCCCGGTGAATTGGAAGCTACAAAATCAGTTAACCACCAAGCACCAAAAATTGGTGATGAGTTGGAATATAGCATTAGCTTTAGAAATAAAATTACGAGTAGTGTTCTGGAAAAAGTCACCATCACAGACAAGTTACCAAAAGGTTTAACGTATGTAGAACGTAGCGTGACAAGTGAAGGGGCGGATCCAAAACCAACGTCACTAACTGTTAAAGATGGCACGTTGGTAGCAGAATATTCAGCAATTCGTGATACAAAAGCCAGAAGCATTAAATTCAAAGTAACAGTAAATCAAGACGCTATTGCAGGGACACCAATTGTCAATAAAGCAACCATTGATGACCATATAAATCCGCCAGAAGAACCAGAAATACCAGTTACGCCAAAAGAAATTGTTGGTGTTTTGGAATCGGCTAAAACAGTTAATAATCAGTCACCAAAAATTGGTGATGAAATTGATTATACAATTAGCTTTAAAAATAAAATTGTTGGTGGAACGTTGAAGAAAGTCACGGTAACAGACAAATTGCCAAAAGGTTTAACGTATGTAGAAGGTAGCGTAAGTAGCGAAGGTGCTGATCCAAAACCAACGTCATTAACTGTTAAGGATGGCGTATTGATAGCGGAATATTCAACAATTCGTGATACAAAAACCAGAAGCATTAAATTCAGAGTAACAGTAAATCAAGATGCTGTTGCCAAAACTCCAATTATCAATCAAGCCACAATCGACGATCATATAAATCCACCAGATGAGCCAGAAGTTCCAGTTATACCTGTTGATCCACTTATTGTGCCGACAATTGGAAATCTGGAAACTGAAAAATTAGTCGATAAAAAGACAGCGAAAATTGGCGATGTGGTGACATATCGAATTACTGTGAAAAATACTATTGTAAATAGTACATTGAAACAAGTGTCAATTTCAGATACGTTACCAGCAGAAGTCACCTATGTAGAAGGGAGTTTAATAAGTAAAGATGCTGGAAATCTAAGCTACCAGAACGGGACAATATCAGCAGATTTTCCTGAACTTTCTGATACGAAAACTCATCAAATTGAGTTTAAGGCAGTAATAAATGAAAAGGCAAAAGATAAAAAGGCGATTAAAAATATTGCTCTTGTTGAAGCTGAGTCTAAAATCCCTAAAAATCCAGAAGCCATCGTTATTCCTGAGCATAAATGGTACGATACTATTTTCCCGAAAACGGGTGAAAAAAATAATGTAATCATACTTGCCTTAGGAATTATCCTTTGTGTGAATGCAATTGGGATAGCGAATTATTATTCCAAACGTTCATAAGTACTGAATAGAGAATAAAATTAAAAAAATCCCCTTTCCAAACTCTGGAAAGGGGATTTTTAAGCTTAATGAGTCTATTATCCTAAAATAAGAATGGATAATAGCGCCAAAAATGCTGGTAATCCTTGTTTTAAGAGAATCGATTTTGAACTTGTCAAACCACCATAAATTGCTGCAATAAGGACAAAAATGATAAAGAGAGTAACCGTTTCAATGGGGTTGCTTGCTAAGAACAATCCATAAAGGATCCCGGCTGCCAAAAATCCATTGTACAGTCCTTGGTTTTTAAATAAAGTCTGAACACGAACATCTTTCAAAAATTCGCGTTCTACACCAAAAGCTTTAGATGCTTTATCAGAGTTACTTTGAAACATCTCTAAGTAAAGGATATAAAAGTGTTCGATAGCGACAATTAAAGCTAAAATAATCGATAATAAGGTCATTTGTTTCGCTCCTTTGAAATAAAAATAATCATACCTTATTTTAAGAAGTACTACAAAGAATAAGACCTAGAGACTTTGACTAAAATGCACGCTGAAATTTAGTCAGAATAAAATGAATCGTAGCAGATACATTTATTTCACGAATTTGTGGTAAATGATCTTGATGAATAACCTCAGGTAAAATCATTTGATAATAGTCTTTTAAGACATCTTCAGGGAATAAACGAAACTCCATTAAAAGTTGAGAATCCATTAATTTTGGCAAAATAGTTTCCAATTGAAATAGAAAAAGTTGTGGATTTAAATGATCTGCAAAGTAGCCTTGTTTTTTTCCATAATTAAAATAGTCAAGAATCTCATTGTTCCAGAGTGAATAATTTTCTAACATGACACGATACAATTCTGGATAGTTTTTCTTTAAATCGGTTCTAAAAATATCTGTACTAGCTCCAATTAGTAAAATCATATTAAAGAAGTTATCTGGAAAAGTCAGTAAAGTTGCTTCATTTTTCTGGTGATAGCGTGGGAGTTGGTGTTGCATAAAATCTATATAACGAAAAGTAACGCCTTTAATGACATCTTCTTTTGAAGGGAAATACTGATAAAGTTTTGCACGACTTACGCCCATAATTGTAGAAATTTTATCCATAGTTAGCTTGTCAAAGCCTTCTTTGACTACAAAGTCATTAATAGTAGCTAGCATTTCATTTTTCTTTTTTTCATCTATAGTCATTTATTTCACCCCTTCTTAATAGAATAACTTAAATCAATCAAATAGTCAAAATAGACAAAATAAACCATTTTTGTTTACTTTGTTTTTAAATGAGAGTATGATAGTAAAAAAAGAGAAGAGGAAAATAAATGACTAAAGTATTAGTAACTGGTGGAACAGGATTTGTCGCTAGTTGGACGATTAAAAAATTATTGGAAAAAAGTTATGAGGTTAGAGCAACCATACGGTCAGAAAATAAAGCCGACAATATAAAATCAATGTTAACAAGGAGTGGAGCCCCAATCGCAGGGCTTTCATTTGCTATTGCTGATTTAAATAATAGTCAAGGTTGGGAAGAAGCTATGGAAGGTATAGACTATGTACTGCATATTGCTTCACCATTAGGCTCAACAGATCCAAATGAATCTAGTATTATTGAGACTGCCAAGAATGGCACTATCCATGTAGTTACTGCAGCTCTTCAAGCAAAAGTAAAAAAAATTGTCATGACCTCTTCCTTAGCAGCAGCGACCCCTTTGAAAAAAGTTACAGATAAGGCAGTTGATGAAACCTTTTGGACAGATCCAATGAATCCTGAGTTAAATGCATATCGCCGTTCAAAGGTAATTGCAGAGCAAGCGGCATGGGCGTTGGTCAAAACGCAAGAACAAACTAGCTTAACAACGATTCTTCCAGGAGCTATTTTTGGTCCATTATTAGATAAAAGTCATACAGGTTCTGTTCAATTTGTCCAAACGTTACTAAAGGGTGGAACACCAAGTGCTAAGATTGATTTTGAAATAGTAGATGTACGAGATTTAGCTGATTTGCATATTTTGGCGATGGAAAATGATAAAGCAAATGGACAACGATATATTGCTGAGAGTGAAAATTTATCTATGAAAGAAATTGCTGGGATTTTACATGATAACATGGGAGAGGATGGAAAAAAGGTTTCACTGTTGACGATTCCTAATATTGTGTTGAAAGTTGCTGCAAAAGTAAATCCTGCATTAGGTGCCTTAACACCCATGCTAAATCGAAAATTTCAACACACGAATCATAAAGCTAAATCAGAACTAAGCTGGCAACCAAAATTAGGGAAAGAAACCATCATTGCCACAGGAGAAAGCTTGATCGAATTCAAATTAATTTAGTGGGAATAAATCCTCTATTCTGAAAGTTATTTGCAGAATAGAGGATTTATTTTTATGAGAAGTTAGTCCATAGACTATCTGTATTGACTGAAAAAATTTAGTTCATTGTTAGTTTAGCACTAGTTATAAATTGTTTCATAATTGTTTCCAGTTCAATTAAAGTATGGTTATTTTTTTTATAACAGAAATAAATAGTTGAAACTAAAAAATCTGAGATAGGAGTCGATTCAATTATTTTCAATAAACCTAATTCTAATTCTTCATGGATAGAACTATGTGGCAGAAAGGCAAAGCCAATTCCTTGTAAAAGAAAGCTTTTAATGACTTCACTGTGAGCTAACTTCATTGTTGAAAGTTGTGGATAATGATCTTGAATACAAGGAATGATTTCTTCCGTGTAGTAAGGAAGTTCATTAGTTAGCATCCGATGATTATTGACTAATGATTGAAAAGATATATTAGAGAATTTAGACGTATTTGAAACGACTAGTACAATTCGATCTTCTAAAATTTTTTTGTACGTCATATTTTTACTTTTAGGTTTAATTCGAGATAAACCAAAATCTATTTTATTTACTAAAATTTCACGTTCAATTTCAATTGATTTTATAACATCAATGGTTAAATCAATTTTAGGATGGTATTGAAATAAGTACTGACAAAATTTAGGCATCATATTAATAGCGATAGAAGGTGCTGTTGCACAAGAATATGTAGTATTAAAAATCTGATCAAAATGACTGATATTCTCCAATCCTTGATTAAATTCTTCCATCATTTTTTCAGCAGTAAGCAAGAATATTTTCCCACCAGAGGTTAATTCAATATTCCGTCCGTTTTTTTCAAATAGTTTTGTATTTAAAGCTTTTTCTAAATTTTTTATATGTAAACTAACAGTTGGTTGAGCCATATATAGTTTTTCTGCAGTGATGCTGTAGTTACTGTACTTAGCAGCAGTGATAAAAGTTTGAAGCCATTTTAATGCCAAATAAATTCTTCCCCTCTGAGCAATTTATTACGAAACATGATAGATAAAATGTTAATTACTTATTAGAATTGTTAGTGTGCTTATTATATACTAAAATTACTAAGTAAATCTATCTAAATATTTAGTAAATTATAAATCAAGGAGGAATATAGTTAAGATTAAGATCGTAGCAGAGTCTTAAAATGAAATAATCAGTATATATTGGAGGAGTGATTTGATGAAAAAAATGACAAAAGTATTAAGTTTGGTAATTGTCGCAACAGGGATGTTGTTTGTTAATGGAGGGAATGCATCAGCAGAATATTGGAGTGGATATCCAAACCGGGATGAAACACCGTATGCCTATATTCCAAATGCTGATGTAAGAGATGTATTATCACATATAGCAAAAGTAAATAAAAGTGAATTATATGAAAATTATGGATTAATTGAAAAAGAAAAATTAGCTGAAATAACTGGTGACGTTAGTCTGGAAATGGAAACGTATAGTTTAGATGGATTTCAATATGCAGTAAATAGTACATCTTTTGATTCTGAAGCAACTTTTGCAGTGGATTATCGTCCTTTAGAAAATTTGACCAAAGTAGAAAAATTCAGAGAATATAGTGGACCGATGTATTCAATTGATTTCTTGAAAAATATGACAAATTTAAAAGATGTTTATATAAGAATATCAGCTCGTACTGATTATGAAAGTGAATATGGCAGTATAGATAAAGCGCTAAGACCAATTGTTGATCTTTCTACTGTAGATAACTTAGAAAATTTGACATATTTTAATATTATTGAAGAACCTAGAGAAGCTCAAGCAATTTCTATGAAAAAGAGCATGACTCAGTATCAATTAGTTGATCCGATTATTTTATCAAAACAATTTGAAGATGCAGCAGTAGAATATAGTTCAAGTGATACGAACTTTACAATTGAAGATGGTGTAATGACCTGGAATAATCTAGATCCAAGTGTTACAGAATTGCATTATAGCTGGGATGCAAGCCATGATAATGAGAAAATTGATGGAACGTTTAAATTTTCAGGTGAAACGATTATTCCTCTTAACTGGAAATAAAACGATAAAAAATCCGATTGGTTGATTTATAAACCAATTGGATTTTTTTATTTGAGTTAAACGATTTAGTGCATCACCAAAGCAGTCAAAATAGCAACAATAAAAACAGTCCAGTCGTATAAAACGTGAGATAGCCAAGAAATATAAATATTCTTGGTTTTCATATAAACTAGTGTAAAGGGAATTCTTGCTAGGGAAATAATAAGTAAGCATTGGAGTAAATTCCAGTTATACGTTGGCAAATGCAGTAAACCAAAGCCGATACTAGTGACGATCAATGCAAGAATACCAGCCTTTTTCTCAGAGATAGAGTAGCTTGTTAGTAAACGTAGGAGCATTAGAAACGGTAAAATAGTTAATAATTCTTCACCAAGAAGCTGAGGCAACGTTGTCAGTAAACGCAGAATTATTGTGAGAAAATCACCTGTGAATTCATCCGTAATTGGGTTTCCACTAGTAGGAACCTTAAGAGCGGTGAGTAGAAAGGCACTAGCCGCAGCTAAGATAAAGCTAGCAAAATAGGCAAGAAATCCCCATTTTATCTGTTTTTTTTCAACGTTTAAGAAAATATCTCGGTAATGTAAACCTAATACTTTAACGCCAATCATCCCAGCAATAAAAATGGCAAACATAGTAAGAGGAGGAAAAGGGTCAAAAGAAAGCAATAAGAAACCAATGCTTAAAAGAATTAGCGTGCTAATTGAATTTTTTAAATGAATAGATGGGAAAATCATAATGAATCAACCTTTCTGAGTGGAAGTGATGAAACGCTAAAAAAAATTTGTTTGATGAAATTAAGTAAATTAATCCTTGAATTGGCTCAATGATACCATAGTTGATTTGGATTTTAAAATAAAAGGATTAACTTTTAAAGATAAGCGAATAGTGACTATCTGTATTTTTTTTATTATAGAGTCAAAAAATTCAAGTTACGGTTATCAATCAAAGCTAAATACAAAATTACATAAAAGATACAAACTTTACTTTTTATTTTCAGCAAATTAATAGTCTTTCTTTATACTCAAAGAGACCTGTCTATAAAACAAGTCAATGATGTTTAACAAAAAAAACATGGAGGTTAGGGATGAAAAAGAAAAAATGGCTTTTTGGATTGATCGCAACATTGGGTGTCGTTGGATTATCTGCTTGTGGAGCAACAAGCTCTAGTACAACAAGCTCCAGTACAACGAATTCCAACAGTTCAAGTGGTTCAACAGAGAAGAATAAGCCAGTTACAATTGAATACTGGCATGTGAACGCCGATACGCAAGGAGGTAAAACGGTTAACGAGCTAGTTGAGGGATACAATAACTCTCAAAATAAAGTCAAAGTTGTTGCAAAATTCAATCCAGATATGTACAAAGGGTTAATGCAAAACTTACAAGCTTCAGTTGCCTCTAATACAATTCCTGATGTTGTGCAAGTCGGATGGGCATTTAAAGATTATTTCTCTGGAAATTTCAAATACACTGATCCGGCAGATTTAGTGAAGGAAGTCGATCCTAAAAATGCGAATTATTTTAAAGAGAATTTTTTAGATAATATTATGAATTTAGCTAAAAAAGATAACAAATATGTCGGTATCCCTTATTCAATTAGTAATCCCGTGTTATATATAAATAAAGATTTGTTAAAAGCAGCAGGACTTGATGAAAATGGACCTAAGACCTGGGAAGAAGTGAAAGAATTTTCTAAAATCCTAAAAGAAAAAACCAATAAATATGGAATATATATCCAAGAACCCGCTGACAGCTGGGCAACACAAGCACTATTAGAAAGCAATGGAGCCCAATTCATTAAAGATGGTAAGGCGGCTTTTGCCTCTAAAGAAGGGATTGCGGCGTATCAAAACTATCAAGAGATGGTTGTTAAAGATCAGTCGGCATTGCATACGACTTGGGAACAAGGAATTCAAAGTTTTATTGATGGAAATGTAGCAATGCTGTATACAACAATTGCACAACGAAATAATGTTCAAAGTAATGTTAAGTTTAACGTGACAGCTATTAAATCACCGACTTGGAAAGGCAAAGAAGCCAAGTTGCCTGCTGGTGGAGCGATGTTAGCTGTGACGTCGACAGATAAAGAGAAAAGAGCAGCCACTTGGGATTTTCTAAAATATCTGTATAGCGTTGAATCTTTAGCAAAATGGACAAAAGGAACGGGATATGTCCCACCAAGAAAAGATGTAGCAGAATCAGAGAAGGGATTGAAACAATTCTTAGAAGAGAATAAAATGATGACCCCTGCGATTGAACAAATGAATGGCATGGTGAACTGGGCAGCATTCCCTGGAAGTGCTGGCTTAGAAGCTGAACAAAAATTATTAGATATGCGGGACAAAATTCTTTCTGGCGAAGATGCAAGTAAAATTATGGAACAAACACAAAAGGAAATCAATGATTTACTGAAATAATGAGTAAAACTTAGTCAAGTAAAAGCACAAAAGGGACTATTCCTATGTGCTTTTACTTTATAAAGGAGATTGTTAGATGAAAAAAATGTTTCAACGACATTTAGGTTACATTTACTTGCTTCCCTCCTTAACAATTCTAACATTATTTGTACTATATCCATTACTCTATACCGTTTATCTGAGTTTTTTTGATTGGAATATGGTAGCGCCTGTTAAGAAATTCGTAGGAATTGGGAATTATCAAAAAGTTTTGACAGATCCTGTATTTCATAAAGTTCTTGGCAACACATTAATCTACACCATCTTTTTTATCCTATTTAGCTGTTTATTTCCCTATATAGTGGCATTTTTAATGGATGTTGTGATTGTCAAAATGAAGGAAGTTTACAAACCAATTTTCTTTGTCCCAGCGGTAATTTCTTTAGTGATTGTCTCAATGGTTTTTACTTGGATCTTAAATCCTGTTTCAGGTCCAATTGCGATTATTGCAAAAAGTATCGGTTTAACAATGCCAATGTGGATGAATTTAAATGGTTGGGTTATTGCAGTAATTTCTTGGATTACTACCTGGAAAGTTTTTGGGTATAACTTTATCGTTCTTTATTCAGCGATTGTAGGAATTGATCGAGAAATTATCGATTCAGCAAAGTTGGATAAGGTTCCAACATGGAAAATATTTTTGAAAATCGTGTTGCCGATGAGTAGCTCGACAGGGATTTATGTCTTGATTTTAACCGTTGTTCAAGGACTGCAATATGTGTTTACGCCAATTAAAATTATTACAAAAGGTGGACCAAATAATGGCAGTTCAAATATTATTTATTACACATACCAAAAAGCCTTTGAAATGTATAAAGTTGGTGAATCTTCTGCAATTTCCGTCCTAACCTTAATTCTCTTTATTCTCATGTTAGTTTTGATCTTTAAGTTTATTGAAAAAGGAGTCTATTATGAAAACTAGCAAGCAACGACTGGTTCATCTTCTATTCTTCATAATTACTTTAGGCATACTTTATCCGATTTTATTTATTATTTCTAATTCCTTTAAACCATTGAAGGAAGCCTATAATACGATTTTAAACTTAATTCCACAAAATTTTACGCTAGACAATTTCACGTATTTATTTAAAAATTTGCCACTTTTAGAGATTACTTGGAATACTTTTTTTGTTGCTACGGTTATAACTGTAGTCAAGCTTATTATTGCGTTTTTTGCAGCATATAGTTTTACGTATTATCGAATCAAAGGTAAAAAAACAATCTACTTTTTAATTATTAGTACGTTATTTATTCCCTTTACGGCATCGATGATTCCTAATTATTTGCTGATTGCTCAATTGAATCTGATTGATACTTCATGGGGTGTGATTTTGCCACAGCTTGCAGATGCGATGGGGATTTTTCTACTAACTCAAACCATGCGAGGAATTCCAGTTAGTTTATTGGAAGTAGCGGAGATTGACAATATTAGCCAATGGACCATTATGCGAAAAATTGTGTTTCCACTTTCCCGTCATGCGATTACATCAACAGGCATCTGGTTTTTTATTACATCATGGAATGAATTTGTCTGGCCAGTGCTTATTTTAAAATCGACTGAAAGATATACGTTGCCTTTAGCGATGCAAACGTATATTAGCTCAGAAGGTGGAACGAATTTTACTGTAGCGATGTCGATCAGCTTAATTACTATGATTGTTCCGTTACTATTGTATACACTATTCCAGAAATATATTATCGGAACGTTTATCTCCACGGGAATTAAATAGAAGCAAGTAGGAGGCAGTTATGGGGAAAACAATTGCATTAAAAAATCTTTCTAAACAATATGGAGAAAATCCAATTTTACATGAAATTAATTTAACTATTGAAGCGGGAGAACGAATTGTTTTACTAGGTCCTTCTGGTTCAGGAAAATCAACTTTATTAAGAATGATTGCAGGCTTGGAGGACATTACTTCTGGTGATTTACAATTAGATGGTAAAAAAGCCAATCATCTTGAAAGTGGTGCAAGAGATATTGCGATGGTGTTTCAAAATTATGCTTTGTATCCTCATATGACGGTTGCTGAAAATATTGTCTTTGCTTTGAAAGCCAATAAAGTTCCCAAAAAAGAGATTCAGCATCGTTTAGAGGAATCTTTAGAGATGCTAGGATTAGTACCTTTTAAGAATCGCCTTCCGAAAGATTTGTCTGGTGGACAACGACAAAGAACGGCATTAGCACGAGCAGTAGTGAAACGTACGGATTACTTTCTGTTAGATGAGCCACTTTCAAATCTAGATGTTCGCTTAAGATTAGATGCTCGTAAGGAGTTAGTTAAGATTCATGAAAAATACCAGCAGACCTTTGTTTATGTTACCCACGATCAAATCGAAGCTATGACTTTAGCTCATCGAATTGTGTTATTAAATGAAGGGCATATCCAAATGGTTGATACACCGGAGAATGTCTATAATCGCCCCAATAATGCTTTTACAGCTGCCTTTATTGGCTCACCTGGAATGAATTTATTAAGAGGAGCTTATGAAAATGGTGGCATAAAAGTAGCCAATCAACGAGTAATCTTGAGTGAGAAGTGGCAATTATTTCTTCAGCAACAATCTTCAACTAATGAAGTGTTGCTAGGGATTCGACCAGAACATTTGCAGGTATCGGTTTCTCAGGGAGATTTAAAAGGGGAGATTAAATACTCTGAATTGCTGGGACAAAATTATGCTCTTACGGTTTTAGTGGATTCGCTAGAGGTGACAGTTTTAAGTGAGACCTCTAAATGGAAAATAGGCGACAACGTTTATTTGCAAATCAAACAAGAAAAATTGCATTTTTTTTCAACAGAAACACAGTTAAATATAGGCTATCCAGCTCAATTAGAGGAAGGAGAAACAATAAATGAGATTTCTACACCTTTCGGACACCCATATTATGAATGATTATCAACAGAATAAGTTAATGAACCAATTATTCAGTGAGGATCGTAATCCTGTTATTTATTTAAAAAATGTTTTGCAGAAAGTAGCTGCAGAAAAAATCGACTTTGTTTTAATTACGGGAGATTTGGTTCATGAAGGAGCAAAAGAAGATTATGACTTGTTCAAAAGTATCTGGCAAGACTATTTGCCTGACACGCCTTATTTTTTCTGTCGTGGTAACCATGATCGAAGAGACGTATTTGCAGATGGGATGGGAGTGGCAACGAATGAACAAAATGATTATATTGCCCTTAATGAATTCAAAGGCTTACGAATTATTAGCTTAGATACGGCGCAAGATTTGCACCATGAAGGGAAAATCTCTATTCAACAGATGGAACAATTAAAAGACTGGTTAAGTGTTCCAGCGGAAAAAGGGACACTGCTTTTGTTGCATCATCCTTTGGCTTGGGAAGAAGCAGGTATCGCAACAGAAACACCAGCTGGATTTACCGAAATAATTGCTAATAGTGATATTCTTGGGATTTTTGTAGGGCATATTCATCAAGGGACAACTGCAAGCTATGGAGGGAAAAATCAATATATGACAGAGGCGATTTCTTTTGGTGTTGATGAATTTTCAGATGAGTCGGTATTTACCGACCGAACAGGGTACAATAGCTGTTCGTTAACCGAGAATGGATTAGTTGTTTATCAGCATGGTTTAACTCCAAAGCAATCGATTTTAGGGCGAATTCCTAAACCTATTGAAGGGAATTTTTAACTAAAATAAAAGAAAACCTAAATCAGTCAGGGATCAGCGTCCTGATTGATTTAGGTCTATTAGTAGTTAGGCATATTCATAAATAAGCGGTTTTTTAACCTTTTGAATCTGAAGTAAGTAATTTGAAATAGTGCCTGTGTATATATGTGTAAAGATTTTTAGATTTTGTAAATCCTGCGGTGTAACCATATGGGGTTTTTTACTAAATTGATAAACACCACTATCAGTGAGAATCGTTGCGATAAATTCTGAACAAAAGAAGGCATGATTCCGTTGGTAGTCAATCTTTACAGCTAATGCGATAAGTCCTAGTAAGTTATAGCGTAATTGTTCTTTATTTTGATGGAAATAATCCAATTGTTCTTTAATTTGATGATATTCTTCAAAGCTAAGCTCACAAGAATAAATCGTACAGCGAGCATTTAAGAAAAACTCATGCGAAATATCTTCAGTTACAAAACCTCCAATAAAAGGGTTATGCATCTCTTTACGTCCAAAACTAGATAAGTCATCAAGGTTTGGTGTTAAGGCGATGGAGGCATGGTTATAACTGGCTTTAGTATATAATTTAATGGTTTTGGATAAAAGGCTACTAGTAGCGGTGAGTACTAAGTAAAGCTGCATATATAAATCCCCGTTTCTAATGACAATCGGTTAGTAAGTTAACTGTTTATCTTATTATTATACATGAAAATCATCAAGATTTATATGGACCTTTAGTCTTATAAGATAAAGCTTTCTTATTTTTTTTAATTTTAATGCAAATTTTTGATAAAATATACAGAATATATCATTCGTTATTGTTTTTAATTTTGTTATTTTTATGTTATCGTAATTAATGTAAAAGTTTTTCAAAGCTTATTATATAAGAATTACTTAGATATTAAAAAAGGGATAGTTTAAATAAATTAGTTAGTATAGTTATTTTATTTTTCGTTGATATTAAAAGATTGGGGAAATGAATTATGAGCCAGATGCAATTAAAATGTTTTATTGAAATCATGCTGAATTTAATTGAAGATAATGAATGGGAAGATACTTGTCATTTATTAGGTATTGAAGAAGATCATGAGACTCATATTATTAGTGAAATGCGTCATAACAAAGAAAATATTTTTACTGAAACTGCATCTGCCTATATGGAAGTTTGTATGAAGGAACATGCATCGATTGATTATGAAGATGAGCATTATAAAGAAATGTCATTAAGAGAATGGCTGATTCATAACCGTCCAGAAGTTCCGTTCTTGTATATTTAAATATTAAAAATAGCAAAGCTTAAAAAGTTAGATAAACAGACTAACTTTTTAAGCTTTTTTTGGAAAAGCTAAGTTTTAATCAAAAATAAAGCATCCTTTTATAAAGATAAGCAAAATTAACTTGATTCAAATCTAGTTAAATAAGATGGAATGTATAGATTTTTAATTGTGAAAGAAAAGGATGTAGCAATTGTATACAATGCCAAAAAACCGCCATAATTCAAAGGATAAATAGCAAAAATACCAGTTAAGGTTTCTGTAATAAAGAAACCTTAACTGGTATTTTAGTAATTAATCATTCATTCATTTCAAATAATGTGGCCTTTTTGATATGAATCAATTGTGATTCATAGATGCCAGAATTTCCAGAAAATAGATAGCTGATAACACAGATTAGAAATAAATAAGGCAAAGCATCTGTCCCGAATAGTTCTAATCCCATAATAAAACAAGCGATTGGTGTATTTGTAGCTCCAGCAAAAACACCGATAAAACCTAGACCTGCTAAAAAAGGAATGGATATTCCTAGAATCGGTGCTAAAGTACTCCCTAATGTAGCTCCCATCACAAATAATGGAGTGACTTCGCCACCTTGAAAGCCGGTACTTAAGGTCACAGAGGTAAAGAGTAACTTTAAAATAAAGGCATAGGGCGCAGAATCTCCTGAAAAAGCCTGTTGCAGTAAAGGTAAACTTAATCCTAAATAATCTCTAGTTCCAAGGAGCAAAACCAATACAATAATAAAAGAACCACCTAAAAAACTTTTTAAAACAGGATTTGGAAACCATTCTTTCCATTTGTTTTTAAGATAATCTGTTAATCGACTGAATAAACGTCCAGTTAATCCGAATAAAATAGCTGCAAACATTAATTTAATTACAAGAGTAACCGTTGTAGTAGGTATGTTTCCCATTGAATAATGAGTATGGGTAGCACCAAGATAAATCGCCATCCAGTTTGCAACAAGTGCAGCCCATAGGCTAGGAAAGAGTGCTTCTTCACGAAAAATTCCTAAGGCTAAAACTTCTAAAGCGAATAATGTACCAGCAATTGGTGTGCCAAATACTGAACTAAAACCAGCACTCATACCACAAATAATTAAGATGCGCCGTTCTTTTTGATTGATTTTAAACAGTCGTCCTACAAAGTCAGCGGTAGCTCCTCCCATCTGCACAGCAGTTCCTTCACGACCAGCGGAGCCACCGAATAAATGAGTGGCAAGTGTTCCAATTAATGTCAAAGGAATCAAGCGAAAGGGAACCCGTTCTGTCCCTCCATTTGCCTGCTCAATCACTAAGTTGTTGCCACGAACTGCATTTTTCCCAAATTTTAAATAAGAATAACTAATCAATGCGCCAGCGACAGGTAGAAAATAAAGCAAGAACGTATAATTTATGCGTAATTCGGTAACTGTGGCTAAGCTGTTTAAAAAAAGAGTAGATAAAGCCCCAGTTAAGGCACCTACGACACTTCCATAAAGTAGCCATTTGATCAAATACGTGCTAACTTTTAGGAAATCCGCCTCTTTTATTTTTTGAATCCACAAGGTAATCTTCCTTTCTAGATGAGTCTTTTAAGGGACTAGTATTAGTTTTTTGACATGTAAAAATTTTTGAATACTGAGGGCCGCGCCACCTAACAAGGATGCATAAGCACCTAGTTCTGAGTTAAGGATGGGAACATGTTGATTAAAGACGTTCTTACTATTTTGTTGAATTTCAGGAATCAATGTCGGAATCTTCCGAATCAAGGAACTATTGAGATAGACTAAATCAGGACTATACAATGCAATCACATTATTGATTCCGATTGCTAAATAGCTAGCGGTTTCGTTAAGTAATTTTTTAGCAAAGGGATTCCCTTCTTTAAGAGCTTGAATAAAGTCTTCCGTAGTTGCAGTGGGTTGTTTAGTTTCTTGTCTAAATTCAGCCAAAATAGCTTTTTCAGAACAGTATTGCTCTAGACAGCCATGATTGCCACAAGGACAAGGTCGACCATTTGGAATTAAAATTGTATGTCCAATCTCGCCGCTACGACCATCATGCCCATGATAAAGCTGTTCATTCAAAATAACGCCAGCCCCAATCCCACTATGAATGCTAATACTCACCATATTTGGCTGAAGGGTAGAAAAAATATGTTCAGCATAAGCAGTTAAATTCGCTTCATTTTCTAGATAGATAGGCAAGTTTAATCTTTCATATAATAATTGATGTAATGGAAGTTGATCCAAGTCGTAATAAGGTGTAAATAAAATCATATTTTCATGGACAATCCCATGAATAGCTAAGGTCACACCAATAATTCCATAAGGTGTTTCAGGGCTGATCTGTTGATAACTAGCGACTAGTTGTTCAATGGAATGGACAATTGTTTCTTTCGTCATCAAGCGGCTAGTTTCTATTTTTTCTTCTAAAATATGTCCATCTAGATAGGTAAGTACTGAAGACAGTGAGTCATAGCCAACATCAATACTTAGTGCTAAACCAGCCTGATGATTGAATTGCAATAGAATCGGTTTGCGTCCTCCAGAAGTTGTACTCATACCAATTCCTGTTTCATTGACTAATTGATTTTCCATTAATTTTTTGACAATCTCAGAAACTGTAGCTTTGTTCAAGCCTGTTATTTGAGCAAGAGCAGCTCTTGAAATGGTTTTGGCAGCAATAATTTCTGCTAGGACAACATTTTCATTTTGCTCCCGAATTACGTATTTATTAATAAACACAAACATCTCTCCTTAATTAGCTGCATGTACATGAATACTTTTATTTTACAGGAAGTTGACTAGTATTGAAATGAAGAACTGCTTTTTATCTAAAATGAAAGCGATTGACAAATGGAGAACGATACTATAAGATAAATTTAATTAAGTTTGTTTGATGTACAAACTAACTGAAAATAGGAGGAACAAAAAAATGACTTATTTCCCAAATGTAGACAAAGTTCTTTATGAAGGTCCTGATTCAACAAACATGCTTGCTTTTCATCATTACAATCCTGAGGAAATAATTAACGGGAAAACAATGAAAGAGCATTTGCGTTTTGCCGTTGCCTATTGGCATACTATGACTCAAGATGGTTCAGATCCTTTTGGTGCGGCAGTAAATGTTCGGACGTGGTTAACAGATGATCCAATGGAAACTGCTAAAAATCGAGTAACCGCTATTTTTGAATTTTTAACTAAAATTGATGCACCCTATTTTTGCTTCCATGATGTTGATATAGCACCAGAAGGCAATTCATTAAAAGAATTTAATCGTAATTTAGATGACATTACAGATTTAATTAAAGCTAAGATGGATGAAACTGGAATTAAACTTTTATGGAATACAGCAAATATGTTTACGAATCCACGGTTTATTCATGGTGCTGCTTCTAGTCCAAATGCTGAAGTTTTCGCATATGCAGCAGCGCAAGTAAAAAAGGGATTAGAGCTAAGTAAAAAGTTAGGCGGAGAAAACTATGTCTTTTGGGGTGGACGTGAAGGCTATGAAACTTTATTAAATACAGATATGAAATTTGAACAAGAAAATAGTGCACGTTTATTCCATATGGCTATTGATTACGCCAAAGAAATTGGTCATCAGGTTCAATTCTTAATTGAGCCAAAACCAATGGAACCAACGAAGCACCAGTATGATTTTGATGCAGCAACAACGATGGCATTTTTATTAAAATACAATTTAGACCAAGATTTTAAATTAAATTTAGAAGCCAATCATGCAACATTAGCAGGTCATACTTTTGAACATGAATTAAATGTAGCTAGAAACTATAATGCCTTAGGTTCGATTGATGCGAATCAAGGAGACGTTCTCTTAGGTTGGGATACAGATGAGTTTCCGACAGATCTACAAGCGGCAACCTTAGCTATGTATGAAGTTGTTGAAAATGGCGGAATTGCTCCAGGTGGGATTAACTTTGATTCTAAAGTGCGCCGTTCTTCATTTGAGATGGATGATTTATTTATTGCCCATATTGCCGGGATGGATACATTTGCTCGTGGCTTTAAAGCGGCATTGAGATTGAAAGCCGATGGATTTTTTGATACCCTTAAAGCAGAACGATACGCTAGCTATCAAACGGGAATTGGTGCGGATATTTTAGCAAATAAAATGGATTTAAAGAGCTTAGAACAATATGCATTAGCACACGACCAAATTACCAATCAATCTTCGCATATTGAATATGTAAAATCAAAATTAAACGACTATTTAGTGTAATTCAATGAAAGCATCCTTTTTAGAGAAATGTCTTAAAGAGGGTGCTTTTTGCAAAATAAAGAAAAGAAGGAGTTCGTGGGATGGAGTATGTAGTAGGAATTGATTTAGGAACGAGTTCTTTAAAGGGGATTTTAGTGAACCCAGAAGGAAGCATTCTTGCCACAGCCTCTGCAAGTTATGCTGTTGAAACTACGCAAGTTGGCTATAGTGAGCAACACCCCGAAATTTGGATTGAAGCAACTAAAAAGGTCATAACTCAGTTGATTCAAGAAGTTCCGACTATTTTAGATTATTTAGTAGGGATTAGTTTTTCAGGGCAAATGCATAGCTTAGTTTTATTAAATCAAGAAAATCAACCATTACGTAAGGCAATTTTATGGAATGATGTCCGAACAACGTCACAATGTGAAAGAGTGATGTCAGAGTTTGGCGAAGAGTTATTGGCAATTACGAAAAATCGTGCATTAGAAGGTTTTACATTGCCTAAACTTTTATGGGTGAAGGAGAATGAACCAGAAATCTGGCAACAAGCTGCGCATTTCCTTTTGCCTAAAGATTATTTGGGATTTTGGCTAACTGGAAAGCAACACATGGATTATTCAGATGCAGCTGGGACATTGCTTTTAGATGTAGTTCAACAACAATGGTCAATGGAGATTGCGGATCAATTTGCAATTCCAGCAAAACTATTCCCTAAATTAGTAGCATCGAATGAAAAAATTGGGGAGTTACGCACAGAATTAGCAACGGAATTTGGTTTTAAACAAAGGATTTCGGTTTTTGCAGGAGGTGCAGACAATGCTTGTGGTGCGCTAGGTGCGGGCATTATTGCAGAAGGAGTGGGAATGTGTAGCATTGGAACATCGGGTGTTTTCTTAAGCTATGAAGCTTCTGGAGAAAAAGAGTACCAAGGGCAGTTGCACATATTTAACCATACCGTAACCGATAGTTTTTATTCAATGGGTGTAACCTTATCTGCTGGGCATAGCTTGACGTGGTTTAAAGAAACCTTTGCTGAAAATCAAAGTTATGAAGAGTTGTTGACAGGTATTGAGGATTTACCAATTGGTTCGGCGGGGTTGTTATTTACTCCTTATATTGTTGGTGAGCGGACGCCTTATGTTGATAGTCAGATTCGTGGAAGTTTTATTGGGATTGATACGAATCATACAAAAAAACATTTTGCCAAAGCGGTTCTAGAAGGAATTACATTTTCACTAAAAGATTCACAACAACTGATGGAAATGTACGCTAATCGACAATTTAAACGGATTGTTTCAGTCGGCGGTGGTGCTAAAAATGCTGCGTGGTTGCAAATGCAAGCCGATATTTTTAATGCAACGATTATGACTCTCACAGCTGAAGAAGGTCCAGCGATGGGAGCGGCAATGTTGGCTGCGATGGGAAGTGGCTGGTTTTCTAGCTTTGAAGCATGTGCCGCGGCTTTTGTAAGCTATCAAAAAGAATACCAACCGATTGCCGCAAATGTAGCAGCTTATCAAAAGGTTTATTCTTCCTATCAAAAAGTCTATCCTGCTACAAAAATAGTAGTCGACAATTGAAAGAATAACACCAAAAAAGTCCAAAATCACAGGGAAAACCTGATTTTTGGACTTTTTTACATAGTTAATTTTGCACAAACACTGTTTCAAACACAAAATCTTCATAACGATGACGAGTAAAGGAATATTCAAAAATTCGACCATCTTCTAAATGCGCAATTTTTTCAATTTCCATAATAAATGAAGACGAAGGTAATTCTAATAATTCATTGTCTTCCTCTGAAGGGTGGTCGCCACGAATCCAAACATGAGCGCGTTGCATTTTTAGACCTAACTCATCACGAATATAATTATAAATAGAATCTTCTAAATGCTTTGGTTCCAAACCGACGATAATCGAAAGAGGCATATATGTATGCTCAATGGAGTAAGGTTTGTGGTTAACGGAACGCAAACGCACAATTTTATAAATATAGCCATTGTCTTCAATTTCTAACTTTTTTGCTACATCATCCGTTGGTTTTTCAATTGAAAATTGCAGGATTTTGGAAGAAATATGCTGTTTACCAACAGTATTGACTAAGCCGGCAGTTGGTCCTAAGGCAATCGTTCCACCATTTGTAGAAGTGCCTTTAATAAAAGTACCAGAACCACGGCGGCGAACCATCATCCCCTCTTTCACTAATAAATCTAAGGCTTTTTTGACGGTTAATTTACTGCAATCATAGTCTAAGGCCAAGGTATCGCCATCTGGAATTTTCTCATCTAGTTGATAGAAACCAGTATTAATTTTCTCTTTGATATCTATATATATTTGCCGATATTTGGGAACAGCACTCACTACTTCTCAACTCCTTATGTTTCTTTATTACCCCAACTATACCATGAAATGCTCTTTTTCTCTATAAAAATAGCTTTTAAATTAAAAGTATATAACTTTAAATAAAAGTGTTTACTTTTGTTTTTGTTTGCGTTATGATGTTTTTGTAAAGAAAGGGGATACAAAAATGAATCAACAATTAAATTTTCCAAAGGACTTTTGGTGGGGATCGGCTTGGTCAGCAGAACAAGCGGAAGGTCGAGGCGACACTGGTAAGGCAGAAACGGTATGGGAGCATTGGTTTAAAGAGGAACCGAATCGCTTTTACAATCGGATTAGTTCAGAGGTAACAACTGATCATTTTAATCGTTATCAAGAAGATGTCCAATTGATGAAACAGACAGGGCATAATTCATTTAGACTTTCTATCTCTTGGGCTAGAATGTTTCCAGATGGTGGCGTTGGGACTGTGAATCCAAAAGCGATTACTTTTTATCGTAAGTTAATGACTGAAATGAATGAAAACGGAATCAAACCATTTGTAAATCTCTATCATTTTGATATGCCATTTTTATTACAAGAAAAAGGCGGCTGGGAATCACGTGAAGTTGTGGATGCTTATGTTCGTTTTGCAACGACTTGTTTTGAAGAATTTGGCGATTTGGTTTATCATTGGTTTACCTTCAATGAACCGTTAGGACCAATTCTAGGCAGTTATTTAGAAGGATTTCATTATCCAGGGATTGTTGATTTTAAACGTGGTGCGCAAGCTGCATTTCATACTATTCTAGCTCATGCATTGGCGATTGAAGCGTTCAAGAAACAAGGATATTCATCTAAGATTGGTGTTATTTTAAATCTAAGTCCAACATATCCACGGAGTCAAAATCCAGCAGATATCGAGGCAGCCGAAATCGTTGATGCGCTTTATACAAGAAGTTTCCTTGATCCAATGGTGAAAGGAACATTCCCAACGAAGTTAGTAGAGTTATTAAAAGAATATCATCAAATGCCTGAATTTGAAGAACAAGACTTAGTTATTATTAAGGAAAATACAGCGCAAATTCTTGGCTTAAATTATTACGAACCACGTCGTGTGAAGGCCCGTTTAACTGGAATTAATCCTAATGGTCCCTTTTTACCAGAATGGTTCTATGAAAACTACGATATGCCAGGGAAAAGAATGAATGTCTATCGTGGTTGGGAGATTTATGAAAAAGGTATCTATGATTTATGTCTGGATATTCGTGATAATTATGGCAACATTGAAGCCTTTATTTCTGAAAATGGAATGGGCGTGGCTGATGAAGAACGATTTATGGATGAAACGGGTCAAGTAATTGATGAGTATCGAATTGACTATATTAAAGATCATTTAGCCTATGTGCATAAGGCGATTCAGGAAGGTTGTCAGATCAAAGGGTATCATTTATGGACATTTATTGATTGTTGGTCTTGGATTAACACCTATAAAAATCGTTACGGTTTAGTTTCGTTAGATTTAGCAACACAAAAAAGAACGATTAAAAAAAGTGGTGAATTTTATCAAAAAATGAGTCAGGACAATGGTTTTGACTATGATGTAAGTAAATTAGTATAGGAGGAAGAACAATGACAGAATCAGCGAATAAGAAGACTATTGCTGACCGATTCGCCTACGTTGCACAGAAAATGGGAGGACAAATCCATCTAAGAACTCTTAGAGATGCGTTTGCTTCTATAATGCCCTTTATGATTTTAGCTGGTTTCATGACCTTGATAAATTATGTTGTCTTAGAACCAACAGGTTTTATGGGGAAATTTATTAAGCCTGAAACTTTAACAACATGGCAATCGATAGGAACGTCTATTTCTAATGGGACGTTGAATATTATGACCCTTCTTGTAGCGGTAGCCATCTCATATCACCTTTGTATGAATCGCGGGTATAAGAATGTAATTGCTCCGATTTTAGTAGCACTATCAACCATGATTGTGATTACACCATTATCAACACTTTTCACTCCTGAGGGATCAAAAACAGAATTTGTCGTTTCAGGTGTCATTCCAATAAGCTACACAAGCGCTTCGGGGATGTTTGTCGGAATTATCGTCGGTTTGTTAGCTACAGATATGTTCATCAAGCTTTCTTCAAATGAAAAGCTACAAATCAATATTGCTGGTAATATTCCACCAGCAGTAATTAAATCATTTAATGTATTAATTCCAATTATGTTAAATGTCTTGATTTTTGCAGTAGCATCATTTGCCTTGAATCAATTATTTTCAATGGATTTTAATACCTTAATTACAACGATTGTGACGAAGCCGTTGAGCTATGTCACTACTAGCTTACCTGGTTTCCTATTAATCACTACGATTGCGAACTTATTCTTTGGTTTTGGGATTCATCAAGCTGTTATTTCAGGTGCATTGCTTGATCCGTTCCTATTGCAAAATATGCAAGACAATATGTTAGCCTATGCCAACCATGAAGAGATTCCTCATATTATTAATATGGCTTTCAAAGATACATTTGCAGTAATGGGTGGTTCTGGAAATACGATTGCGTTATTAATTGCGATTTTTATCTTTAGTAAACGAAATGATTATCGTGATGTCTCTAAAATGTCTTTAATGCCATCGATTTTCAATATTAGTGAACCGATTATCTTTGGATTGCCGATTGTCTTTAATCCAACGCTGATTATTCCTTTTGTGCTTGCCCCAATCTTTTCACTAACTGTAGCATATTACGCTACGGCAGCCGGATTAATTAGCCATGTCGTTGTGCAAACACCTTGGACAACGCCACCAATTATTTCAGGATTTTTAGCAACTGGTGGAGATTGGCGCGCCGCAGCATTACAGTTCGTCATCATCGTTATTACAGTGTTCATTTACTTGCCTTTCTTAAAAATCGATGAACGCGTAAATCAAATGCAATTAGCAGATTCAGAAAACTAAAGGAGCGAAAACAATCATGAAAAATATTTTATTAGTGTGTAATCAAGGAATGTCGACTAGTTTTTTAGTAGAAAAAATGAAAGTAGCTGCAACAGAATCAGCTATAGAAGCTAAGATTTGGGCAGTTTCAGATGCTGAGTTACATGAGAATTGGGAACAGGCTGATGTTATTTTGTTAGGCCCACAAGTTGGTTATTTAAAAGCCAATACAGAAAATGTAACCAACCACTCTAAACCAGTTGAAGTAATTGATTTTGTTGATTATGGTCGAGTAAATGGCAAAGCTGTATTAGACAAAGCGATGAGTTTATAAATTTAAAGACGAGGGAGTTGCTAGAAAATGGATGGAATTGAATTGATTGCTTTTCAGATTATTAGTAATGTTGGAACTGCAAAATCCAACTTTATAGAAGCGTTAGAATTGGCGAAGCAGAAAGATTTTGAGGGTTCAGATGCTTTAATTAAAGAAGGTGAAAAGTATTTAATTGAAGGTCATAAGATTCATAGCAAAATTGTTCAAAATGAAGCCCAAGGCAATAAAACGGAATTCTCTATTTTATTGATGCATGCAGAAGATCAATTTATGAGTTCAGAGACGTTAAAATTAGTCATTGTGGAACTAATTCAAATGCGTAAGGAATATCAAGCAGGTTAATTAAATAGAAAAAGCTAAAGCAATTAGAAGATTCATTCTAATTGCTTTTTTTATGATTAAACTAATAATATGCGATCATAAAATAAAAATTATCAATTAATGATCTAAGTAGTGTTCAAAAGTAGATAATTTTAATGTGACGTTATTTAATTTTTGATTGTAATCATTTAGTATAATGGTTATGAGTAACATGATTGTTTAGAAAACGTTATATAAGTTTTTGATTTAATTACTAGAGGGAGTAAGGTTAAAGAGGGGGCGAGGATTAGCGTGTAGCATTAATAAAATAATAGAGGGGATGGATTGACTATGGGGAATCCAATTTATGAAAATGAATTAGAAATGGCAGCATCAATTGGTGTGATTCGTGAGTATCTTCGAGATCCAAAGAAAATTCCAGAGTGGAATAGTGGCGTTACCCATGTAATCAAAGTTTCTGGTACAACGATGGAATACACCTTGATTCGAGTTTATCAGTCTAAAAGAGTAAAAGAACATCTAACCATTAGCTATCTAAATAAGGATGTGATTAATTTCAAAGTAGGTGGTGGCAAGATTGACTATCAAATGAAATTTTCTTTAACGAAACTAGCAGAGAATCGCACACTGATTCGGGAGAGTATCTATATCTTGGAAACCAATGATCGAATTGTAAATGATTTTTCGGAAGTCATTAAACCATTTATGAGAGCAGCGTTTAAAGATAATTTATCTGATTTAAAGGCTTATTTTGCCAAAGAAAAAATTGAGTGAGATGCATTTCTAAAATAGAAAAAACCCCAAGAAACCCATTTTACAAATGGTGATTTTTTGGGGTTTTTTGACTTTTATGCAAATCTTCAGTTCTAATCTAAGCACTTTTTTCTTATTTAAACTAACTACTGCGTCTTAAAAAAGCCGATGGTGGCTTTCCATAATATTTTTTAAAGAGTTTGCTAAAATAATAGGCATCATTGTAGCCTACTAAGTTTGCGGCTTCTTTAACCGTGATATCGGTTTCATTTTCCATTAACTCTTTGGCACGAGTTAAACGTAATTTAATTAGATAATTGATTGGAGATTCACCGGTTTCTTCTTTAAATACACGAGAAATATATGTTGGGCTAATGTAGAGGGTTTGAGATAAGGTTGAAAGACTGACTTCCTCAGTATGATGTTTTTCTAAATAATGAATAATATCGTTTACAATAGTTTGTTTTTCTTGTTCTTCATAAGATAATTTTAATGCGTTGCTTTCTAGTTGGTTGGAGCGAGCATCTCGTAAAATATAAATAATTAATTTCATCACTAAAGTTTTTAACATCAAGTCATAGCCAGCTTTTCCTTTAGCTTTCTCTACCAAAATTTCTCGACAAACTGCAAAAAATTCAGCATGAAAATCTTGTAAATCCAATATTGACGTGTTAAAAGGAAAATGATCTCTTGGGAATCCTTGTAACATAAAATTCCGGAATCCAATATGAATTTGTGTGCTATCCATATCTGCGGTGTATCGTTCATGATGGTAGACACCAGGATTAAATAATAGAACCGTTTCCTTTTCTAAATAGATGGTTTCGTCTTCAATCATGTATTCTACCGAACCATCCATAATAATCGACATTTCTAAAAAGTCATGATGGTGATGTTGACCTTCTGATGGTCCCGTGTTGTGGCAATCAAAAATATACAAAATCTCAGGGTTAAATGTTTTTGAATTTAGTTGTAGCACAATATTCACCTCTTTCAAGCGCTTTCTTACTATCATTTCTCTATTTTAACGTTATTTTTACAGATGGTAAAGGTTATAGTGAAAAAAAGAGTCTTTATTTTAATTAAAAAAGTAGAATCTTGCTTTCATTTGCTAAAAGAATTTTGTGAATAAAAATAGTAGCCGTTTTTTGGTATGAATTCAGGGAATTCTTCTCGTAAGTTGTCCTGTTTTTGATTGAGCTAGAATAAAGAATTTACTCCATCTTAATTAAGAGAAATGACCATTCTTTTTTGACTCACTATCCATTAATCTATAACAATAACAAGATTAAAAGCGCTTTAGGAGGGATTTTAATGGAAAGTATCAAATGGGTATGGCGATATGCTAAAGTTTATCAAGGACCTGCAATTTTAGCTACATTTTTAGTTTTGGTCGCATCGATTTTAAGTATTGTCTATCCACTACTAGGTGGTCGATTAGTGGACGAGGTCATCGATCAAGGTAAGGTGAATTTATTAGTGCCATTATTAGGCGGCATGATTGGTGTCGCATTTATTCGGACGATTCTGCGTTATTCGTATCAGATTTTATTTGAACGTATTGGACAGAATACATTATTTAAAATTCGTGAGGATTTGTATATGAAGTTACAGGAATTAGATTTTAATTTCTTTAACCATACGCGAGTAGGAGATATTATGGCTCGGATGACTGGAGATACAGATGCAATTCGTCATTTTGTATCATGGGTATTTTACAATCTTCTTGAGAATTTATTGTTATTTATTTGTGCGGTAGTTGTCATGGCAACGATTGATTGGCGTTTAATGTTAGCGTTAGTAGCTGTTACCCCGCTGATTGGTTTTTTAACAATGAGAATGTCAGCGAAGGCTCAACCTATTTTTTATGAGATCCGAGAAAGTTTTTCACGACTTAACTCAATGGTAGAAGAGAATATTAGTGGAAATCGAGTTGTGAAAGCTTTTACCAGAGAAGACTATGAGATTGAGAAATTTAACCGTCATAATGAAGAGTTTAAGCAACGAAATATTGAATCAGCCAATGTTTCTATGCGCTACTTACCTGTTTTAGATTCATTAGCTAGTAGTTTAACGATTATTACCTTAGTACTAGGTGGTTATTTTGTGATTATTGGACAAATGACTTTAGGCGATTTAGTCGC
Organism: Carnobacterium gallinarum DSM 4847; assembly: GCF_000744375.1. NCBI lineage: Bacteria > Bacillati > Bacillota > Bacilli > Lactobacillales > Carnobacteriaceae > Carnobacterium > Carnobacterium gallinarum. Next base: position 1,774,214 of record NZ_JQLU01000005.1, read on the forward strand.
ATTTAACGGCTTTTTATGGATGCTGAATATGCCGATGCGTATGAGTGGTTGGCTGATTAACGATGTGCAACGTTTTATTGCTTCTTCTTTTAAAATTCGGGAAATGCTAAATGAAAAATCACGAATTCCGATTGTTTCTGAAAAGCCAGCGGAAGATTTAAAAGGCTATGTTGAATTTAATGATGTCTCTTTTCATTTTGAAGATGATCCTGAAACTGAAGTTTTAAGTCATATTTCATTAAAAGCTGAACCAGGTCAAACCATTGGGATATTGGGAGAAACAGGTTCTGGGAAGTCAACCTTGGTAAATTTAATTGCGCGTTTTTATGATCCTAGCTCTGGAACAGTTTATATTGATGGTGTTGATGCTAGAAAATGGCATGTTCGGGAATTAAGAGATCATATCGCTATTGTCATGCAAGATATTTTCCTGTTTTCAGATACGATTGAAGAAAATATTTCCTTTGGTGTTCCGGGATCAGATAGTCAAGAAGTAGAACGGATGGCACGAATTGCCGATGCAAATCATTTTATTGAAAAGATGCCAGAAGGATATGCCACAATTGTAGGTGAGCGCGGTGTTGGATTATCGGGTGGACAAAAGCAACGGATTTCACTGGCACGAGCGTTAATGAAAAATCCAGCTATTCTAATTTTAGACGACACAACATCTGCGGTGGACATGGAAACTGAAACAAAGATTCAAGGCGAGTTAGACCAGATTACGGTCAACAAGACAACGTTTATTATTGCCCATCGAATCTCTTCAGTGAAAGATGCGGATGAAATTCTGATTATGGATCATGGGAAAATTATTGAACGTGGTACACATGAAGATTTATTAGCGTACAAGGGCTATTATTATGAAGTTTACAATAAACAATTAGGAAATTTTGATGAAGCGGAGGTGAATCAAAATGGCTAGAAATAAATTTGATGTAGATGAGGAGTTAGAACAGGAATTTAATACAGAACATTATAAACGTCTACTCGGATATGTAAAACCTTATAAAAAACCAATTTCATTGACACTACTAGTTATTTTACTAGCAAATATAGCTGCTATGCTAGGTCCTTATTTTACTAAATTGGTCATTGATGATGTCATTCCTAATAAGAATATGACCATGTTATGGTGGCTGGCAGTAGCCTTCATTTTATCAGTAATTGTAACGGGTTGGTGTATGCGGTACCGAATTCAATCGATTACATTAATCGGACAAGATATGCTGAAGGATATGCGTTCAGACATCTTTGAGCATTTGCAAAAATTACCTTTTTCCTATTTTGATAGTCGACCACATGGAAAGATCTTAATTCGAGTAGTAAATTATATTAACACGTTAAGCGACTTGCTATCAAATGGATTGATTAATTTGATTTCGGATATTTTAAGTGTTGTGATTACGCTGATATTTATGATGGCAATTGATTTTAAGCTAACTTTATATAGTTTATCCTTGCTACCAGTCTTGTTTGTTTTTGTGATGGTTATTAAAAATAAACAGCGGAAGGCTTATCAGGTGTTAAGCAACAAGCAGTCGAATATGAATGCTTATATTCATGAAAGTATTGCTGGGATTAAAGTCACTCAATCATTTTCACGAGAGAATGAAAATTATAGTATTTTTTCAGAAGTCAGCAATGACTATCGTTCTTCGTGGATGCATGCAGTTAAAGTGCAATTCTTATTATGGCCTGGTGTGCAAAATATTGCTGTAATCACGACAAGCTTGATTTACTTTGTTGGGATTCGTGGTCTAGGTGTAGAGGTTTCAACAGGAACATTGATTGCTTTTGTTGGTTATGTAAACAACTTTTGGAATCCTGTGATTAATATTGGGAATTTCTATAATTCATTGATTACAGCAACAGCTTATTTAGAACGAATTTTTGAAACATTGGATGTGGAACCAGAGATTAAAGATGCGCCAGATGCTTTTGAATTGCCACCAATTAAGGGGGATGTCAGCTTTCGCAATGTGACATTTCGTTATGAGGCAGGAAAAGATATTCTAAAAGATATCTCATTTCATGTAAAGCCTGGTGAATCGATAGCTTTGGTTGGTCCAACAGGAGCTGGAAAAACAACAGTCATTAACTTGTTAAGCCGTTTTTATGACATCAATGAAGGAGAAATCTTAATTGATGGTGTTGATATTCGGAAAGTAACCTTACATTCATTGCGAAAACAAATGGGTGTCATGTTACAAGATACTTTTATTTTCTCAGGAACAATTCTAGAGAATATTCGTTATGGAAAGTTGGATGCAACAGAGGAAGAGATTATTGCAGCTGCCAAAGTTGTACGGGCCCATGATTTTATTGTGGAATTAAAAGAAGGCTATCAGACTGCGGTGAAGGAACGCGGAAGTACATTATCAGCTGGGCAGCGTCAATTGATTTCATTTGCTCGAGCGTTATTGGCGAATCCAAAAATCTTGATTCTAGATGAAGCAACATCCAGTATTGATACAAAAACCGAAACCTTACTACAAGATGGTCTGGATAAATTATTAGAAGGGCGAACTTCCTTTATTATTGCTCATCGACTATCAACAATTAAAAATAGTACTCGGATTTTTTATATTGATCAAGGAACTATTCAAGAAGCAGGAAGTCACGATGAATTAATGGCTGAAAAAGGACATTATTATCAACTTTACCAGTCGCAATTCGACTTGCTACAAGAAATGTAAATCAACAAAATAAGCTAACTAGTAGTGTTTTATGTGCTAGTTAGTCTTTTTATTGGCATAGAAAGGAAGTTGTTGGGTATAATAGACGAAAGTGGAGGGAGTGGGGAAGCAATGAAATTAATTACAGGGGAAAATGGTCTTGAGTTGGTTCATCCGAATGGAAATTGGCAAGTAAAGAAAGAGAGTGGCTTCTCACCTGTAGAGATGCTTGTTAGCTCTGTAGCGGCGTGTAGTACATATGTATATGAAGATGTCTTACACAATTCTAAGATACCTTACGAGTTACATGAGGTAGAGATTAGCTATCAACGGGATTCAGTTGGAACGGTTCATCCAGTTACGAAGATTATCATTACTTTTCATGTAACCATTCCAGTAGAGTTGCAAGAACGTGCAAATCGTGGATTAAAACTCATTCCAAAGCATTGTCCAGTAGTACAAGCTTTAGCAGATACGATTGTTGTAGAAGAAAAACTTATCTGTCGTTAATTGAGCTGAGTGTGGGAGCAGAAAATAGAGCATTACTTGATAAAAAATAAAAAATTATATTATTTTATAAGAATTGTTTGCTTATTCTAAAAAACCGTGATACAATGAGTATATTAATTTTTGTACGGATATTTTGGTTTTTCGTTGTGTATATAACTTCTTCCAAGTGCCATTCAAGAACTATAAAAAATTAGAAACACAAGGAGGAAATATATTATGACTAAAGGTAACGTAAAATGGTTTAACGCAGAAAAAGGATTCGGTTTTATTGAAAGTGAAGACGGCGGAGACGTATTCGTACACTTTTCAGCAATCCAAGGAGACGGATTTAAATCTTTAGACGAAGGTCAAGCTGTTGAGTTTGATACTGAAGAAGGCAACCGTGGACCACAAGCAGTTAACGTAACTAAAGCTTAATTGCAAGTTCAAAACACTTAGACATTTATGTCTAGGTGTTTTTTTTTTACATAAAATAAATTTTTGAAAAAGCACCTTTTTTACAGTCCATTATCTGTAAGAAAGGTGCTATAGGGAATGCAATGCAGTCCTCATTTTAGTTTTTTATCTTCATAAAGTTGTTGATCGGCGATCCGATAAAGTTCATCAATTGTATATTGATTTTTAGAAGAACTTGCACCAACAGAAGTGCTAAGTTGAATAGATTTTTCCGAAGTTGCCTGAATGGTTAGTTGTTGAATGCTGTTTTTAATTTTTAACTTTGTACGAAGAGTGTCACTAGGAGCTAAGTCTGTAGGAACAATAATTACAAATTCATCGCCACCAATTCGATAGACATGATTTTTAAAAAGATGAGGCTGATTTAAACAGCTAGCAAATTCTTGTAAAACACAATCTCCAACATCGTGTCCATAGGTATCATTAATTTGCTTAAAATTATTGATGTCCAATAAAAAAATAGTAAAGGCTGTTTTTGCTTGCCAAAGCTGTAGTAAATCTTGATCAAATGAATAACGATTATACAATTTAGTCAAATAGTCGTATTTAGAGGTTTCTTCATAATGGAGAAAAGCTTTTTTATTACTTTCTAAATCCTTAAAGAATTGATAATTGATTGCTACACCAAAAATGCTATAGAAGGTAAAACTAAGTGCTACAAATAATTTATTCGGATAAGTCGCAATAAGTACAAAATTAATAATAATTGGGGTAAAGACAGTTAGAAAGGTTAACCACAAACGCGTTCTTTCTGGGAAACGTAACAACCATTTGCTAATGAAAAATTGACTCATCCCAACAAAAATATAAGTGAGACAGATGCTAATTGTAATCGGGCTAAGTCCGTAAGCTAATCGAGCTAGACCGATTAAAATACTAGCAATTAAAGGAGCAATTCCACCAAAAGAAAAACTAACCATAATGATTGGAACTAAGCGAATATCAATCAAAAAGTCACCATAGTAGGAAATCGAAAAATTCATTAAAATAATGCCAATAAGACCGCTAAGACTACCTACTAAGATTTTGTGTAGGAAAGGAGACTGATGATTTAAGATTGATTTAGATATTTTAGAGAGCAGATACGCACTGCTAATTAAAATGGAAAGGTTTGATATAACACCTTTAAGTATTTGAAACATAGACGATCTCCTTTTTGATAGAATTTCCACACATATATGGTAACACAATAGCAGATAGCATAGAAAGGAATAGCTCTTTTAAAAAGCGGATTGAATAACGATTCAAATAAATTAATATTATGTTTCATCAAAAAGATAAAATTTTTAGTTATGAAACTAACTATTTTTCCAAAATTATGCTACTCTTAATAAGAAGGAATAGAGAAGGTGAGGGAGTTTCATGAGTGGGTTAGTTTATGAAAAAGAGCATACTGTAAAATATTATGAATGTGATGCAACAAAGAAAATCAGCATGCCGATGCTTTTAAATATTATGTTATATGTTTCTGGGGAACAAGGTCGCATGTTAGGTGTTAGTGACGATGTTGTTGCAGAACACGGCTTGTCTTGGATTATTTTGCAAACAGAGATTAAGGTTAATCGTTTGCCAGAAGCGCATGAAAAGATTCGAGTGATGACGCAAGCTCAATCCTATAATAAATTTTTTACCTATCGTGATTTTAAAGTTTATGATGAAGCAGGAGAGTTATGTGTAACGACGAATTGTACGTTTGCTATGATGGACTTTACGCAGCGTAAAATGGTTCGGATTGTGGATGAACTAATTGAACCCTATAAAGTTGAAGGAACGAAAAAATTAATTCGGACCCCAAAACCAGTACCAGTCAATCAAGAAACAGCTCAAAGTATTGATTACCGTGTGCGTTATTTAGACATTGATGGCAATCAACATGTAAATAATGCGAAATATTTGGATTGGTTCTTAGATTCGTTAGGACTTGATTTTATTCGTCAGCATCAATTAAAAAGTATTAATGTAAAGTATGAAAAAGAAGTTGGCTATGGAAATATGGTTCAAAGTTTAGTTAGTCAAGAAGTTTTAGAAGATGGGCAGATTGCAACAGCTCACCAGATTGTGAATAATGGGACTCTTTCTTGTGAAGCAAGTATGGTTTGGGAACCGTTGAATTAGAAAATAAAAAACTTCTTTCGCAATGAATGCGGAAGAAGTTTTTTTATAAGCTTAAAAATATTTTTCAAGTTCATCATGATTAGTCGTTGCGTTTAAAGCAACTAAGAGTTTGATACGAGCTTTAGGACCTGTTAGACCATTGGTAAAAATAATCCCCATCTCTTTCAGACGTTTTCCACCACCAGCATAATCATAAACATCTTGGGCAACTCCATTGAAACAGCGTGAAACTAATACAATCGGAATATTGTTGTCCAAGAGCTGTCTTAAAGCGGGCAGGGTTGCAGGAGGCAGATTCCCAGCTCCAAGTGCTTCAATTACTAAACCATCAGTAGCAGGAGTATTTAACGCTTCTAGCAGGGTACTATCCATTCCAGCAAATGCTTTAAGCAAATAAACATTCTTATCCACAGTTGCGATATCAAATTTTTCAATTTCAATTAATTCTTGGAAAAAGAGGACTTTATTTTTAGCAATTAAACCAATTGGTCCAAAAGTTGGCGTTCTAAATGTCGCTACATTAGTAGTGTGGGTTTTAGTTACATAACGAGAAGTATGGATTTCATCATTCATAACAACTAAAACACCCTTATTTTTAGCTTCCTCCGAAGTAGCTACCCAGACAGCACTTTGAAAATTATAAAGACCGTCGGAACCAATCTCATTACTCGAACGCATAGCGCCAGTCATAATAATTGGAACTTGGTGATCCAAGGTAATATCTAAAAAATAAGCCGTTTCTTCTAAGGTGTCCGTTCCATGAGTGACAATAACACCATCAACGCCTTCGTTTAGAATAGCTTCTTCAATTCGTTGCTTTAAAAGTAACATTTCTCTTGGTGTCATATGTGGTGAAGGCAACTGAAATATGTCTTCTACAACCAAATTCGCATCTTTTTCAAATAAATGCCCTTGATGTAATAAAGGATTTTCTGAATTAGGAGCAACTTTACCAGTTGTTTGATCCTCGCTCATGGCGATCGTTCCGCCAGTGTGTAGTACTAAAATAGTTTTCAAAAGAATTCCTCCTTATTCACAAAGCAGGTGCTTTGCGTTTCTATTTTAGCACAATTTCCAGAATCTTACTTAGAATGCGTTCAAAAACTACGCTAGCCACTATTTCTATGATGATGTTGGAATTCTTCGTTATTAAACCTCACTTATATACTACATAAGCCATGTTTTATTACTGGATTTCTACAAACAACACTGGAAAATTCAGATGCTATTGTCGTTTTCAAACGCATCCAAACTGAAGCTTAATAAATCCCTTAGAATGCCTCATCTTCTAATAAAGCGGCTTTAGAGAATCGTTGCAAGCAGATCCCTAACAATAAACCTTCTTTTTTTAGAGTCATTTATTTTGGTGAAATACCACTAGAAAGTGAGAATACCTGTGTACTATGAGCTTGCTACTAATCTAGTGTACTAGGAACATCGATAATCAATTAGCTGATTTTTAATTAAATTTTCGCTATGACTTTGCCAAGTATTTTATAGGAATGATTTAGATTATTTCCTGGGAAATAGTTTTTAGGAAATGATTGATTTGTGGAGGATGGTCAACTTTCTCATACTCGATTCAAGTTGTTCAACAAAAGCTCCCGTAACAATAAAACCATCAAAAGAACGATAATAACTATCTTCAAAATAAATGATTCAACTTTCAATGTAAGTATGTTGTTGAAAAAATCATTCTTCTATCATTTAAAATTACATTTTAAGAAGGTGATTTTGATAGAACAATTTATAGATTTATACGAACAATTTTGTTATATTAACAAGCTGTATTGTAAGGATAAAAGCAGAGGGTAGGGGGAGTTCGCATGTTATTATTGTACTAGATTGAAGCGACAATGAGCTTCAAAATTAAGCAAAATTAAGGGGAAATATAATGACAGGAACAGCACTTAAATTTTTAATGGCCTTTTTAATGGTTTTTGACCATATCGGCTACTTTGTTTCACCAGAGGTACAATCTATTTTTCATGTTTTAACAAGATGTGTAGGAGTTTTCTTTGCCTATATGGCGGTTGAAGGATTCCATTATACACACGATCGGAAAGCTTACTTAAAGCGTTTATTTGGAATGGCAGCCGTGATGTTTGTTGGAAACTCACTTCTTAGTATGCTGATCAACGATCCGCTAAAAAATCCACATAATAATATTTTCTTAACGTTAGCACTAGGAACATTGATGCTTTATTTTATGAGTCTAGTGAAGCAACAAAATGGATTAGCGAAAAAAGTTTTATTGATTATTGGAAGTATTGTTATTCTATTAGGTTCACCATTCCTAGCAGAAGGTGGGCAGATTATTGTGCCATTTATGTTATTGTCATATATGTTCTATGAGAAACCGGCAATGCGAAATCTGAGTTATTTACTGTTTGCGGGGATTTTATTCTTTATGTCTTATAGCCCTTATCCAACAATCCAAGAAACCATCGAAATGTTGGCTTTTAACTCGGACTTTATGTTTATTACCGTGATTCCATTCTTATATTTGTACAATGGCAAACGTGGAAATAATAGCACATTTAGCAAATATTTCTTTTATGGATTTTATCCAGCCCACCTGTGGATAATTGCGTTAGCTGCAGCTTATTTATAGAAAATAATGAAAATCTCATGTCATTTGATCCGCTTACTTGTGGATATTCAATATTTTAGTTGGAAATCAACCAATCTTTGTGGGTATCATGCTATAATGAAGGAATCAAAGAAGTGGAAGAGGTTATTATGGGAAAAAAAGAATTCAGCGATTATGGTATTCGTGAAGAAGTATTAAAAGCAATAAATGGTTTAGGCTATTTTCAACCAACAGAAGTACAAAAGGAAGTGATTCCTTTAGCATTAGCTGATATGGATGTAATTGTAACATCGCAAACAGGAAGCGGAAAAACAGCTAGTTTTGGGATTCCTTTATGTGAAAAAGTCAATTGGGAAGAAAACAAACCTCAAGCATTAGTTTTAGTACCAACACGTGAATTGGCTTTACAGGTCAAGGAAGATATTGCCAATATTGGTCGTTTTCGTCGAATTAAAGTGACTGCAGTTTTTGGAAAATCATCCTTTGATCGTCAAAAATCAGAATTAAAACAAAAAAGTCATATTGTTGTTGGAACGCCGGGACGTGTTTTGGATCATTTGAAAAAAGGCACCTTCTCTGTGGATAAGTTAGAGTATTTAGTGTTAGATGAAGCAGATGAAATGTTAAATATGGGCTTTATTGATCAAGTAGAAGAGATTATTGACTTTTTACCAACACAACGTCAAACATTACTATTTTCAGCTACTATGCCAAATGAAGTTGAGCGTTTAGCTACTCATTATATGCAAAAAGAAGCGACTTCTGTCAAAATTGAAACAACAGAAGCATCGAAACCTAAAATTATGCAATCTTATTTAATGGTTTCTGGGGATAAAAAACAGGAAACGTTACTGGACTTATTAACTGTGGAAAACCCAGATAGTTGTATTGTGTTCTGTAATCGCCAAGAAACTGTGAATAACATCTATGATGTCTTAAATAAAGCGGGTTTACCTGTGGATAAGCTTCATGGCGGTATGATTCAGGAAGATCGTTTTGATGTAATGGATGATTTTCGTAAAGGAAAATTCCGTTATTTAGTTGCAACAGATGTCGCAGCTCGTGGAATTGATGTGGATAACATTACTCATGTAGTCAATTATGATGTACCTGTGGAAAAAGAAAGCTTTGTACATCGTACTGGTAGAACTGGTCGAGCAGGGAAGATGGGAATTGCCTTAACCCTAGTTGAATCTTTTGAGAAAGAGCGTTGGGCTGAGATTAAAAAATATGTTGAAGCTGAAATTATTGAGATTACAGCTCCTAGCGCTCGTTTTGTGCAACGTCATAAGCCAGCATTTGAAAAGAAATTAGCCGAACGTCCTCGTCTGAAAAAAGATAAAGGAACGGCTTTAAATCAAGATATTATGAAGGTTTACTTTAATGGCGGCAAAAAGAAAAAAATTCGGGCAGTTGATTTTGTTGGAACATTAGCAAAAATTCCCGGAGTAAATATGGAAGATATTGGGATTATTACGATTCAAGAAAATGTCAGCTATGTGGATATCTTAAATGGCAAAGGTCCAATGGTGATTGATGCGATGAAGACACGGACAATCAAGGGCAAACAATTAAAAGTTCATAAAGCAAATAAATAATTTGAGAAAGCTTGTAGTGATTCATTTGCTACAAGCTTTTAATTACATGGAGGAGGATAGTTATGACGCTAAAAATTAGAACAATTCAACAAGCCGATCATCGACGTGTGGAGGAAATTACGCGTGAAGCTTTTTGGAATCTATATGTACCTGGTAGCAATGAACATTTCATTGTGTATAACATGTGGACAACATCTGATTATATTTCTCAATTGTCGTTGGTTATTGAATTAGATCAAGAAATTATCGGCAGTATTCTTTATACACAGTCTAAAATAGTTACTGAGAATGGAAAAAAATCATATGAGATGATAACATTTGGACCAGTGAGTATTTTACCGGAGTTTCAAGGAATGGGTTATGGGAAAAAATTGATTGCGTATTCTATTGATCGTGCTAGAGAATTAGGCTATCGTGGTATCCTAATTGGCGGTTATCCACACTATTATGCACAGTTTGGATTCAGTAGTTCTAAGAAATATCAGCTTTCTTTGCCAGATAAAAATTACTATACAGGGATTCTGGCATTGCCGTTAATTGAAGGCGGCTTGGATAATATGACAGGTAGTATTTTTTTCAGCGAAGTACTTGAGCCAGATGACTCTCAATTAGAACAATTTGACCAAACTTTTCCAACAAAATTAAAACAAGTACAAGCCAGCCAGAAAGAATTTGAAAAAGCTGTAAGCCAACTTGAGACAAAAAATTATTAAAGAGTTGAACGTAGCTCTTTTTAGGTTATTTATAAAAATGTCGAGTGTGGCACAAAACTAATTTTTAGTTTTGGTCATACTCTTTTTATCGGATTCTTATGATTGTCTAAAGGGTTTGTTGTTGTTATTTGTGGTAAACTAATGATGGACTAAATTAATTTTAAGTATGGGAAGTGAATAGAAAGATGAAGTCGAGTTGGAAGACAATCAAGCATTTTTTTAACAGCGCTTGGGGAAGCTCTAAAAATGTTATTATTGTTCACAGTTTTATTCTAACGGTAGCTGTTCCGTTATTTACATTTTTAACTAAAGCTGTTTTAGCTAGTGGGAATATCAGTTATCTTTCTTTTGATAATTTATTGCCAATTATCCAAAAACATCCTTTTGTGTTAATTGGTTTATTGTTGATTCTTTGTTTGTTTAGTGTTGTTATTTTTATTGAATTCACTTTTTTGCTATTGAGTATTTATTTTATTCGCAAAAAAGAGAAGGTTAGTTTATATAACTTGCTTAGTTTAACGTTCAAGCAATTAAAAAATGTTATCGGTAGTGAAATCTTATTTTTTATTTTTTACTTTTTCCTGATTTTGCCTTTTGGTGGAATTGGATTTAAAACCGAATTATTGGCCAAAATAAAAGTACCTGTCTTTATTTTAGATTATATTTTTTTAAATCGTCTAATTTTTGTACCATTATTAATTATTGGCTATATATTCTGTTTATATATCGGGATTCGGTTGCTACTAGTGTTGCCGTTAATGATTATTTATAATCTCCCTTTTAAGGAAGCTATCAAGGAAGGTTTGCGTTTAACAAAGCGCAAATTTTGGTATTTGGTACGTAGATTACTATTATTGAGTCTGAGTCTAACTTTTGTAGTCTGGCTTATTGGAAGTGTGCTATTTTTTGTTCAGGAGCAGGTTGAAACGATGTATCCTCAACAGGGGCTAATTAGTGGAGTCATCGTACTGACTGGTTTGCAAATTTTAACAAGCATCCGCAATATTGTGGCAATGATTATTATCTTTTATTTGATGGTATCGTTATTGATGAAGGAAAAGAAATCGGATGGCATCTTGCTTGAGAATTTGAAATCGATTCAAGTGAAACGCAGATATATTGTTATTGGAAATTTAATTATTGGTATGATAGTAGGAATTTCAGTTATTGGGATGGGGATTTATAATTTTCTGTATCTGGAAGGCGAGCTTTTATTTCGACCGATTGTGATTTCACATCGCGGTGTCACGGAAGCAAATGGTGTGCAAAATACTATTGAGGCATTGAAAAAAACAGCAAAACAAAAGCCTGATTACGTTGAAATTGATATTCAGCAAACCAAGGATAAACAATTTGTTGTGATGCATGATTTGAATTTGAAAGATTTGGCAAGTAAAAATGTAACAGTAGCTGATTTAACTTTAGCAGAGTTACAGAAGATTACCTTATCTGAAAACGATACTACTGCAAAAATTTCTAGCTTTGATGATTATTTAGTTGAGGCTAAAAAGTTGAATCAAAAATTATTAGTTGAGATTAAAATAACACCAAAAGATTCAAAAGATATGCTTGATTTGTTCATTAAAAAGTATCAGAAGACAATTATTGAAAATGACTATCAGCTTCAAAGTTTAAGTTATACTGTTGTAACGAAGTTAAAAGAAAAAGTTCCAAAATTTTATGTCGGTTACATTATGCCATTTAATTTAATTGGACCACCGAATACGAAAGCTGATTTTTATTCGATTGAATATTCAACTGTTAGTGGTGATTTTGTTGATGAGGTAGCCAATCAGAATAAGAAGGTTTATGTTTGGTCAACGAATGATGAAGATACCGTAAAAAAAATGATGACCTATGGTGTTGATGGAGTAATTACTGATGATATTAAAACGGTGAATGCTGCAATTAAAAGTGCCTTAGACAATAGTGGGACCTATTCAGATCGACTGTTTAATTATTATTCAATTACAAATTAAAAACGTAAATGTCAGTGATAAATTGAAAAGTAGCTCTTGTTGAATTCATAGAAAAATGAATTCGATAAGAGTTTTTTTATTATAAATGACAAAAGTGTTATGTCTGCCTTACTAAAATCGATGTTTTAATAACGTTTTTTCTTTTATAATTAGGGCTAAGATGCTAACTAAGTAAAGGAAAAAAGGTGAAAAAAGATATGGAGAAAAGAATGACGGCATTTCAGTTAAAAGTAATCGGAATTAGTTTAATGGTTTTTGACCATATTCATCAACTGTTTTATTTAAAAGGAATTCCAATGTGGTTTACGATGCTGGGGCGAATCGTGGCACCCATTTTTTTGTTCTTAAGTGCAGAGGGCTATCATTATACTAAAAATAAAATAAAGTATTTACGCAATTTATTGCTTGGGTTTTGGTTAATGGGACTAGTGGATTGGATAGTGCCAACCCTTTTACCTAATGAAAACATTGTTCTAGCAAATAATATTTTTGGAACGTTATTCTTAGGTGTATTAGCAATGTATTGTTATGATAGTATTAAAAATAGTAAGCAAGATAAAAAACAAGGATTTATTGGAATTGGAATTATTTTATTTGTTTTAGCCTATTCAGCTTATTTTTTTAATTTGTTATCAGATCCAGATAATTTTAATGTCACACTATTTAGAATTTTATCGATCATTTTTCCAACTTTAGTTACAACAGAAGGTGGATTTGTCTTGGTACTATTGGCGTTATTTTTCTATATTTTCCGAGAAAAACGAACAGTTCAGATTGTGGTTTTATTGCTAGTATCAGTAGTGGCGACAGGATTTAATTTTACTGGTTTATTTACAACAAATATTCAATGGATGATGGCTTTCTCAGCTATTTTCATTTGGCTATACAATGGTAAAGAAGGTAAAAAGATGAAATGGTTCTTCTATTATTTTTATCCAGTTCATATCGCCATTTTATATATATTCGCTACATTAATGGGGTAAGATAGTAAAAAAGCAGTCAGCAAATTAAGCTGACTGTTTTTTATTTAGTCGGAATAATTTCAATCCAAGCTTTGTAATAATCCATTTGAAAACCAGCTTCGTTGATTGCTGTGGCTAAATAACGTCCTAATACTTGACCTGTTCTTAGACCTTGTTTCAGCAGGGCTTGTTCTTTCTCAACTAAATTTGTATGAGCGGCATTATCAGATTGAATCATTAAAAGAAACTTCAGATAGGTTCCAGTTCCATGATTCTCCCATAACGTTTCTTTGTTGGAAAAATGTTCTTCTTCCACACATAATCCATAGTACACTTCTGGATTTTTTTCTGGATGATAATACATAGCAGAAGCACCAGGATTTTCCAGATATACCTGAAGTTCATCCGAATCCGATAAATCAAAGGAAATTATTTTTTCAACAGTTGGAACCTCTTCAGTGAAATCTTGTTCTTTAAGAAAAAGTAATTCATTTAATTGTTCTTTTCTTTTTCGGATGCCGATGGTTTTGCGTTTTAATTCTTCTAATTGTTGCAGCGTATTTAGTTCAGTTTCCGTTAACATATCTAATAGTTTTTCAGGTGGATTTTGATGGAAATGAACCATCTGTTTGACGGGAACATTTAAATCACGATAGAAGATAATATCACTTAAGTCTAAGATCGTTTGAAAATCAAAAATACGATAATCATTTTCTTGATTTCGCTTGGAAGTAATCAGTTTTTTTTCTTCCCAATAGCGAATGGTTGAGCTAGGAACTTTAAAAATTTCTGCAATCTCTCCAATAGTAAACGTTTCATCAATCAGCAAAAGAACACCTCCTATATTTATTATAGCGATTTTCTGCTTGACCTTCAAGCTACTTTAAGGTGTAAGATTCTCTGGTATTCAAAAATAAAAGGAGGAATTAGGATGAAACTAATTGGGAAGTTTTTAACAGTCAATAAGCGTTTGGTTTTATTCACATTTCTTAGTTTATGTATTCAAGTTATCGGGACGTTAGGAGTTCCGTTGCTTGTGGCTAAATTAATTGATGAAGGCATTGTTAGTGGGAATTCTGCTAGCGTAACTTGGATTGGAATTGAAATGTTAGGAATGGCTATTATCGGCAGTATTGGGGCGATTATTGGTAGTTGGTTATCCGCAGAATTAGCCGCCAAATTTGGCTTTGAGATACGCAATTCATTTTTTGATAAAGTTCAATTATTGTCGATTAAAGATACAGAAGAATTTGGAACAGCAACGTTATTAACACGTATGACCAATGATGTGGATAACATTCAACGAATGCTTGTTTTATTTCTACAAATGATTTTACCGGCACCAATTATTAGTATTTTTGCAATTATTATGACCTACTTGCATTCGCCAAAATTAGCAATGATTCCATTGTTATCGATTATTATTTATGGCGGTATTGCTACGTATCTATTAAAGAAAGGCGTTCCATTTTCAAATCAAATTCAGAAAAATATTGATCGTGTAATGGTGACTTTGCGTGAATTCTTTAATGGAATCACAATGATACGTGCTTTTGATAATCAAGATTATGAAGAAAAACGAACCAATCAGACATTTGAGGAATATGGGAATAGTATGATTCGGGTGAATCAAATTTTTGCTTGGTTAACGCCAGTGGCTTTTCTAATTATGGGAGTAGTGTTTGCTTTGATAATTTGGTTTGGCGGCGTTTTAATTGGTTTTGGTGAAATTGAGATTGGAATTGTCACAGCAGTAATTGAATATTCGATGCTGACATTAGCTTATTTAATGATGGCAGCAATGGTATTAGTGACACTTCCGCAATCATTGGCTTCATTGAAACGTCTGGAAGAGGTGCTTGGGACAAATGAAGAAATTAAAGATTATGTACTTCAGTCGGAAGGGAATTTAGTTGCAAAATCAACAGATCAAGTGATGGTGAATTATCATAAAGTAACGTTTAGTTATGATCGAGCAACAGATCCAGTTTTAGAAAATATTGATTTTACGATTTTAAAAGGAAAGACAACAGCTATTGTTGGCGGGACGGGTTCTGGAAAAAGTACGGTAGCCAAACTTTTATTGCGTTTAAGTGATGTCAATGCAGGCAGTGTTGTTTTTGATGGAATCGATATCCGGAATCTTTCTCAGGCTGACTTAAGAAGTCGAACGAGTTATGTACCACAAAAAGCGTTCTTGTTTAGTGGCACGATCGAAAGTAATTTGCGCATGGGAAAACCAGATGCGACAACAGAAGAATTGGCAAAAGCTCTTGATACAGCGCAAGCAACTGAATTTATTGCTTCGTTAAAGGATGGCATGGATAGCTTTGTAGCTCAAGGTGGGGATAACTTTTCAGGCGGGCAAAAGCAGCGATTGTGTATTGCACGTGCCTTAATTAAACCGGCAGATATTTACATTTTTGATGATAGTTTTTCAGCATTGGACTATAAAACGGATGTCTTATTGAGACAGGCGTTAAAGCGTGAAATGGGAGAAAAGACGTTATTAATTGTGGCCCAGCGTTTAAGTACAATCCAAGAGGCAGATCAGATTATTGTTTTAGATGATGGTCGAATTGTTGGCAAAGGCACCCATCAAGAATTAGTCAATAACAACCAAACGTATCAAGAATTTGCAGCCTCACAAGGGATGATTGGAAAGGGGGAGCAGTAAGATGCAGCAATTAAAAAAACAAGAAACTAAACAATCCTTAACTAAGTTTTTCCAATTGATTCAACCAGAAAGAAAGATTTTTATTGGCTTATTATTTTGTAGTTTAATTGGAAATGCGTTAGTCACAGCGATGCCATTTATTATGGGGATTGCAATCGATGATTTATTGGAATTAATTAAGTTAACTGGCTTTCAACAAGTAACGTTGGCTGATTTGAATCAAGTCTTAATGGTCCCGGTTTTAATTTTGATTGTATTTGCTGGAATCAGCAGTATGACGTCTTATATTCAAGAGGCAACTATGGCAAAATTAAGTGAAAAAATCACGTTGCGTTTGCGAAAAGAAATCACAAAGAAATTCAAGAAGTTGCCGATATCCTTTTTCGATCAGCATCAAGTGGGTGACATTTTAAGTCGAACAACAACGGACTTAAATCGTGTTTCTCAAGTATTGTTAACAGGAGTAAATCAATTTTTTTCTTCAGTAGCGAATATTTTATTTGCAGGTTTTATGTTATTTTATATCGATTATAAAATGACTTTAATTGTGTTAGCCTTGATGTTAGTTAGTTCGTTTGTTACGAAAAAAATTGCTTTGAAGAATAAAGAACTAGCAGATAAAAGTCAGTCAGAGCTTGGTATTTTAAATAATCAAGCGGAAGAATTTTTTGCAGGTTCTTTAGTGACGAAGACGTTTAATCAACAAGATGCTGCTAAGAAAGTGATTTTAGCGACGAATAAAAAACAGTATCAGGCTTTTAAAAATGCACAATTTATGAATTATGCGATTTACCCAGCTATTCGTTTTATCAATCAACTGGCGTTTATTATCAGTGGTGTTCTGGGTGCTATATTAGTGATTCAAGGAGCGATGTCTATTGGGGTGATTCAAGCATATCTTCAATATGTGAATCAAATTTCAGAGCCAATTACAACATCGTCTTATGTAATTAATGATATTCAAGGAGCAATGGCTTCAATTGATCGGATTTTTGCTATTTTGGAAGAGTTAGAGGAAGTTCCAGAAAAAGTGGAATTAACGACGATTACAAAACCAAAAGGTGAAATTCGTTTTAAAGAAGTCCAGTTTGGCTATTCGCCAGATCAGTTATTGATGAAAAAAGTTGATTTTACAGCGAAGGCCAGAAAGACAATTGCGATTGTTGGACCAACTGGGGCGGGTAAAACAACATTGGTTAATCTATTGCTACGTTTTTATGAAATCAATGGTGGAATGATTACTTTTGATGGTCATGATATTACTAATCTTTCAAGGAAAAATCTACGTTCAATGTTTGGTATGGTGCTACAAAACACCTGGTTGTTTGAAGGGACGGTAGCCGATAATATTGCGTATGGTAAGAGAGACGCAACTCGAGAGGAAATTATTCAGGCAGCGAAGGTTGCGCAATGTGATCATTTTATCCGAACCTTGCCGAATGGATATGAGTCAATTATTTCAAGTGAAGGTGGATTGCTTTCGCAAGGGCAACAACAGTTACTAACGATTGCTCGGATTATATTAGCGAATCCTCCTGTTGTCATTTTAGATGAGGCAACGTCTAGTGTTGATACTCGAACGGAAGCACATATTCAACAAGCGATGAATGAAGTAACTAAAGATCGAACAAGTTTTGTGATTGCTCATCGTCTATCGACAATTGAAAATGCTGATTTAATATTAGTAATGAAGGCTGGAACGATTATTGAACAAGGAAATCATCAAGAGTTATTAGCGAAGCCCTCTCTTTATGCGGAGCTTTACCGTAGTCAGTTTCAAGTAACGTAATGAAAAAATGCTAGCTGAAGGAAATCTCCTTTAGCTAGCATTTTTATTTTTTTAAATTAAGCGTACAATTTAGCGACTTGCTCTTGCACGTTTTTATCTTCTAAGAAATCATCATAAGTTGTATCGCTACGGTCAACAACTCCGTTTGGTGATAGTTCAATAATGCGATTTGCAATTGTTTGAATAAATTGGTGATCGTGTGAACCAAATAGTAAAGCACCTTTGAAGGCAATCATTCCATCATTTAAAGCCGTAATTGACTCTAAATCTAAATGGTTTGTTGGATCATCTAGGACTAAAACATTTGATTTACTTAACATCATCTTAGATAACATACAACGAACTTTTTCGCCACCGGAAAGGACAGAAACTTTTTTCATTACATCTTCACCAGAAAATAACATACGACCTAAGAAACTACGTAGGAATGTATTGTCACTTTCTTCTTTTGATGCAAATTGACGTAACCAGTCAACTACTGTTAAATCACCTTTAGCAAATTCAGCAGTGTTATCTTTTGGTAGGTAAGATTGAGAAGTAGTGACCCCCCATTTAACGCTACCAGAATCAGGTTCCATTTCACCCATCAAGATTTTGAAAAGAGTTGTAATCGCAATATCATTTTGACTGATAAAGGCGGTTTTATTTTCACGATTTAACGAGAAAGTAATATTGTCTAAGATTTTAACGCCATCAATTGTTTTAGAAACATTCTCAACACGGATTAAATCATTTCCGATTTCACGATCAGGAGTAAAACCAACAAATGGATAACGACGTGAAGAGGGTTGAATGTCGTCCAATGTGATTTTTTCTAACATTTTTTTACGTGAAGTTGCTTGTTTAGATTTAGAGGCATTTGCACTAAAACGAGCGATAAAGTCTTGTAATTCTTTAATTTGTTCTTCTTTTTTAGAGTTTGAGTCAGAAGCTAAACGGCTTGCTAGTTGACTAGATTCTAACCAGAAGTCATAGTTCCCAACGTAAAGTTTGATTTTACCAAAGTCAACATCAGCCATATGCGTACACACTTTGTTTAGGAAGTGACGGTCATGGGAAACGACGATAACAGTGTTAGGGAAATTGATTAAGAATTCTTCTAACCATTCGATTGATTGTTTGTCTAAACCATTGGTAGGCTCATCTAGTAGTAAGACATCAGGTTTGCCAAATAGTGCTTGAGCAAGTAATACTTTAACCTTTTGTCCACCAGTTAATTCGCTCATTGTTTTTTGTTGTAAGCTTTCGTCGATTCCTAAGCCTTGTAATAAAACAGCAGCTTCAGGTTCAGCTTCCCAACCATCTAATTCAGCGAATTCACCTTCAAGTTCAGCGGCACGAATACCATCTTCATCGGTAAATTCTTCCTTCATATAAATAGCGTCTTTTTCTTTCATGATATCGTAAAGACGTTTATGTCCCATGATAACTGTTTCAAGAACACCATATTGTTCATAGTCATAGTGATTTTGTTTTAGGAAAGTTAAGCGTTCGCCAGATGACATCGATACATCACCAGTAGTTGGTTGAATATCGCCAGATAAAATTTTAAGGAATGTTGATTTACCAGCACCATTTGCGCCGATAAGTCCATAACAGTTGCCGGGGATGAATTTGATATTTACATCTTCAAATAAATTTCTATCTGAAAATAAAAGACTGACATTATTAACTGTAATCATTTTTGTTTTCTACCTCTATTCTATAGTATATCTAAACTATTCTAACACATTATACGGTTAAATGCGATGGTATGAGAGGATTTCTGAAAAATTGTTCATAAATGAATGTGGAATTTAATGGAATAAGAATCAAAAAAAACTAGTACAAGGACTAGTTTGTCTCTGGATTAGCTCAAAAAAACTTAATTAAAATTGGGCTAATTATACTTTTCTCCTGACTTAGTGGGTGAATATTTTGATTCATGGGCAAGGTTCTTATCAAGGACTTTTTTGAACGAACTAAAATAAGAGTAGTCCAGTAATCAGACCTTGTTCTGATTTATTGGACTACTCTTATTTTGTGTTATTTTAAAAGTTCATCAAATAATAAATGGATAAATAAGTCGGCTATTGTATTTTAACGAATCAATTCTGTAAATAAATATAAAAGAGCTTTATCCTTCATCAAAAGATGCAGTTGATTTCTATAATAAAGAGTCCGATCGTAAACCCGCCATTTGATGAAAGGTGAAGTAACGCTTAAAATAAGTTCTTCATTTAAAGTAACCAGTAATTCCCCTTTATTCTCATGAACATATAGGGTATTTAAGTTATGTGGCGGTTGTTGATTTAGCGAGGAAAGCGCCGCCTTGACTGTAATTGACTTAGAGCGATATTGCTTTTCTTTTTCTAATTTTCGTTTCAGTGGTTCAAATGAAAAAAGTTCGCCTTCATCAATCAATGGCTTTGTCATAGCTAATGGTAAGGGCAATTCTTCGATAGAGTGTTGCTCTTGATTCAATAGTTCGCTCGCTGTCACACTACGATCTAAAAGGATTTTCTGCTGATGTAAATGAAAATAAAAAACAAAATCTTCACGATGTGGATGAAATCCAAACTGAATTAGATCCTGCTGACTCCATTCCGAACGACTAGAAAATTGATCGGTTAATTGATAAATATTTTCGGCGATTCTGGGTGCGGAATGTTGCGTAAAGCGTTTAGAAACTAGATACTCATAAAGTCCAGCCGCGCCACAAGCTAACGCAAAGCGACCATTCTTAGAAATGGCTATATTTAAAACAGGAACATCCCATAACTTAATAATTGGATCGTCTAAATGTTGTTGCGACAGAACATAAAATCCAGTAGAATCAGAAAAATAAAGTTGATGATTAAACAAAGCTGTTGCCAAAGGAGGTTCATTGAAAGGCAGAGTACGTTCGAGATAAGGTTCTAAATCTGCTAATGTAATGTGCAAATCTTCAAAAGGAAAGGGTTCAAAATAAACAGGACGCTCCACTTGATTAAGAGCTTTCATCCATTTATTCCAATCATAAATCATTAATTGATTAGCTTCAGTCCATAAATAAAGTCGACCACTATATAATTGACACTCAAAAAAGCTGCCTTTCAGACTAATTTTTGTTGTAAGTATTTGTTCCTTTTCCATGAAAAAAGCACCCTTTCTTAACCAACAGTATTACCTCTATTCTAGCATTGATTCTCACAAAAAAGGAAGTTTTAACAAAATAATCCAATAAAAAAGCCTTCCTATCAAATTAGATAAGAAGACTTGTTGATTAAACTTTTGGTTTATTAGCGAATTCTCTTTTAGCAATTGCAGGTAAAATCATTCCTAATGCTACAAAGATAATCGGAGTAATGACATTTAAAGCAAATTGGAACACCCAAGCTTGTGGATCAGCTGCATATTCGATTTTTGGAACCATTCCTAAAATACAGGCAAATGCAGTGAAGATAAAGCACCAAGCGCCAATAACATAACCAACTTTATGGTTTTTAACAAATTTATATTCAGAAGTGAAATTTTTATGAAGACGATTTAACATCATATAAGCAAAGAACACCCATAGATAACGCAATGGCATAACAACAGCGTTTAAGTTCAGTAACCATTTGTATAAATCATTCATATTGCCAATTCCGATAGCGGGTACAATGATTAAAATACTTACCAGAATTCCAGTCATAGCATAACCGTTTACTGGAGTTCCTTTGCTATTTAATTTAGCCAATTTACGTGGAATATATTCTTCATCTGCATCTCCAAGTAAAATCTTAAGTGGAGCATCAATAGAGAAGGCCAAGGCTGAAACTTGTGCTAGTGTATTCGCAATAGCATAAAGAATCATAAAAAAGTTCCCGACGCCATAATACGTACCTAATTTTTGGAAGGCAACGTAAGCACCGTTCGCCATTAAATCATCTGGAATATTATTACTATCAAACAACATCCCCATTGCAAATGAACCAAGCAATGCACAGACCGCTACCATTGCAGCTAATGCTAACATTCCTTTAGGAAATTCTTTAGCAGGATTTTTTGTATTATTCACATAAGGCGAGATTTTTTCAGCTCCACCAACAGCAAAAACTAACATTGAGATTGTTGTAAAATAGGCAAAGTTAAAATTCGGTAGATACGTTTTAATATCGCCCATATTCGGTGTTGCAAATGAAGCACCACGAATCGATGGCGCAGCGACTGCCAATAGAATAAACAGTAATGACATGACAAACATAGACATACCCGCAATGCTTCCAATACGTTTTAATGTTGCCAAGCCTTTTGAAGAAACCCATAAAAAGGCTAAGAAAATTACTAAACTAATTAGTGACACTTGCATAGCAGGCATCGTGTTAACTAGATCACCATTTTGTTTAACGGCCCAACCAAGAGCAATTAAAATACCTTGAGGTTTTTGAGCTAAGTAGGGAATATGAACAACCCAATACGTCCATGCTGCATAATAAGCAAGGCGTTTTGTTGTAGTCTCTTTAATCCAAGTACTTACGCCACCATTTCCATCTTTAAAGGTAGACCCCAATTGACCAACAATTAATGCATAAGGAACAAAATATAATAGCATAATTAAAATCCATGAGGTAATAACTGAAATTCCTTGACTTGCATAATTGTTGACAACATTTCCTAGACCCCAAACTGAAACAAAAGCAATTAGGGCCACGTTATACCAACGTAACTTTTTTTCTTCTTGCATGTAGATAATTCTCCTCCTTATTAGGATAGAAATGTATATATATCAATCATTTCTACCATTAAAAGTAAATATAAATCAAGAGTAATTAAGCTAATTTGTTCTCATGATTTAAACTCTATTTACTGTTTTTATCATAAACGTAAACTTATATAGACACAATCTTTTTTATATAAATCTAACAATTACATGAAACTTTGATTAAGACTTTATAAGCAAATCTAAGAGAGCGCTTTTCTTGAAAGGCAAATGGCTTTTTCTTTCATAAATAAGTTAGAAATGGGATAATAAAAGAAGTCATTATAGAGGAGGAATCGTCATGAAAAATAAAGGTATTTGGTTGCTACAAACAACAACGCCCCAGCAACTAGCTAATTTAGCTGAAATTGCACCAACATATGAACTGATTCAAGGAGCAATAGGGGATTTTCCGGCTGAAAAGATTGAGATTGTTTATGGTTGGAACCAAGAAAAAGCCGGTTTTTTACTAGATTTACCAGATAGTCAGTTAAAGTGGATTCAAGCAAAATCAGCTGGTGTTGATACAATGGATTTAACAACCTTAGCTAAGTTGGGGATTACTTTAACGAATGGTAGTGGGATTCATGGGATTCCAATTGCTGAATCCGTTTTTGGAATGCTATTGGCCTATACTCGTGGAATTAAAACAGCGATTCAGCAGCAATCAGAAAGAAATTGGCAACAAGCAGATCGTTTAATTGAGTTACGTGGAAAGACTATGATGATACTGGGAACGGGTCAAGTGGGAGAAGCTGTAGGAAACTTGGCAAAGGGATTTGGTTTGAAAACGATTGGTGTGAATCGTAGTGGAGGTTTAGTTGCTTCAATGGATTATGTGATTAAACAATCGGATGTACCAGAGTATTTGCAACAAGCAGATATTGTAGTAAATATTTTGCCGCTGACTTCAGAAACAACACACTATTACAATGATGCTTTTTTTCAAAGAATGAAAAAGGAAGCAAGTTTTATTAATGTAGGTCGTGGACCATCAGTCGACACAGAAGCACTAATTAGAAGTATTCAAAATGGTCAAGTAGCTTTTGCTGGTTTAGATGTATTTGAAGAAGAGCCTCTTCCGTTGGACAGTCCCTTATGGACTATGCCAGAAGTTTTAGTTACGCCCCATACTAGTGGAATTGCAGAACATTTTAAACAGCGTTTGTTTGCTATCTTTGCTGAAAATTTAAGAGCTTATGTGGAAGGTGACGCATTGCCACGAAATGTAATTGATTATCAACGAAGCTATTAAGAGGACAATATAAAAATGTAAGAATAGAGAACTCTTGAGATAAAAAGGTGAGTTCTCTATTTTATTTTAATAAATACAATATTGTACATATGCTGTTTAACTGAATTACTTATATGTAAAGCCTTTGAATGAATTTGAGCCTATAGCATAAAAATAATGGTATCAAATTTAATCTATAAAATTGACACAGTTTTTAGAAGCTGTTATATTTCAGGAAGCGTTAAAAAACGCAAGGGGAATTTTATTATAAAAAAAAAGATTAATTAAGTAGTACAGTTAATCAGATAAATAAGGGGTGTATAATAGGATGTTTAAAGGGAAAAAAAGTTTGCTAGTGATTGCCTTAATAGCAGTTTTATTGGTAGTTGTAGCAGGATGTGCAAGTGGTGGGGGAAATAAAGCAACAAGTGAATCTAAAAAAACGCAAAATGGTTGGGAAAAGATTAAAGAAAAAGGGGTTTTAACTGTTGCAACATCAGGAACATTGTATCCAACGTCTTTTTACGCTAAAGGCAATCCTGAAATTACAGGATATGAAGTGGAAGTTCTTAAAGAAGCAACTAAACGCCTAGGAATTAAAGTAAAGTTTGAAGAGATGGGCTTTGATGGAATGTTATCTGCAGTAAACAGTGGACAAGTTGATGCAGCTGCGAATAATATTGATACTAGTGATGATCGTAAAGAAAAATTTGCTTTTTCTGATCCCTATAAATATTCATTTGCTAGTATGGTTGTACGTAAATCAGATCAATCAGGTATTCGTTCTTTAGAAGATTTAAAGGGGAAGAAATCAGCAGGTGCGGCAACGACCACCTATATGAAAATTGCTGAAAAGTTTGGTGCGGAAAGTGTTGTATATGATAATGTTACAAATGATCAATATTTAATGGATGTTGCTAATGGGCGTACGGATGTAATTCTGAATGACTATTATCTACAAAAAATGGCAATAGCAGCATTTCCAGAAATTCCTGTAGAAATTAATCCGGGTCTGTACTATAATCCTAGTGAATCAGGGCTAATCATGAAAAAAGACAATACGGAATTAAAAGCTAAAATTGACCAAGAAATCAAAGGAATGAAGAAAGATGGAACATTAAAAAAACTTTCTGAACAATTCTTTGGCGGAGCAGATATTTCTAAAAAAGCAGATATAAAAATTACCCAAGTTGTAAAGGTTGATTAATGAACGCATAGGAGGCTAGTCAGATGAGTGAGATACAATGGCAGTATATTTTTAAACCAGCTTTAGCAGTTGAAAGTCTGCCATTTATCTTACAAGGGCTAGGCTATACAGTCCTAATTTCAGTAGTCAGTATGTTGATTGGAACCTTATTAGGATTCTTTTTAGCGTTGATGCGAATGTCGAAGCTAAGACTGCCACGATGGTTAGCGCAATTGTATATTTCCTTTATGCGAGGAACACCAATGCTCGTCTTTTTATTTATTTTATATTTTGGCTTTCCATTTATTGGGATTCAATTTACGGCAACAACTGCGGCAATTATTGGTTTTAGTCTAAATAGTAGTGCGTATATTGCGGAAGTTTTACGAGGAAGTATCTTGGGGATTGATAAAGGTCAGTGGGAGGCTTCTTATGCATTAGGTATGCCTTATTTTTTCATTATGCGGCGTATTATTTTGCCTCAATCTTTGCGAACGGCAGTTGGTCCGCTAAGTAATGTGATGTTAGATTTAATCAAAGGAACATCATTGGCAGCAATGATTACTGTACCTGAAATCTTTCAACAAGCCAAGATTATCGGCGGTCGTGAATTTGATTATATGACGATGTATATTTTAGTTGCACTCGTTTATTGGGGGATTTGTAGCATCTTTACGATTTTGCAACGAATCATTGAAAAGCGCTTTTCACTGTATACAAATGAATAAATAAAAACTGAGTAACACATTTAGCCCAGTTGACTGAAAAAGTTTAACAGTGGCACTCATGGTTACTCAGTTTTCTTTTTTGTAGATTTACGTTCGATTAAGTTAAATTCTAAAGGCAATAGAGGAATATCTTTATACATAAGCTGATTAAAGATTAATGTAAATGCGTTGACAGCTTGTTTGGCAATTGGATAATCAATCGTGGTAATGTCTAATAAATGAGAGATTTCAATATTATCAAAGCCCATAATTGAGAATTCTTCTGGAATTTGATAACCTTGTCGTCTAGCTTCAGCCATTAAACCAGCTGCAAGTGGATCAGAGCTAGTAGCAAAACCATCTGGTTTAACGGTTTGTTGACGGTACCATTCAATCATTGCTTCGCCGTCTTTACTAGAATTTAATCCATTGAATTGTTGTTGTGGCCGTGGATCTAATTGATATTTTTGACAAAAATCAGCATAGGCTTTCATACGGCTTTTGGTATTTAATCCTCGAGTACTACCATATAAGTTAACAATATTGCGACATCCTGTTGCGTAAAGATGCTCTAAGCCTAACCTATAACCTTCATATTGATTCATGAAGACAGAAGGAATTGTATGTCCTGGATTCACTCTT
This sequence comes from Carnobacterium gallinarum DSM 4847, assembly GCF_000744375.1. Taxonomy (NCBI): domain Bacteria; kingdom Bacillati; phylum Bacillota; class Bacilli; order Lactobacillales; family Carnobacteriaceae; genus Carnobacterium; species Carnobacterium gallinarum. Next base: position 1,800,755 of record NZ_JQLU01000005.1, read on the forward strand.
TGCCACGCAATGACAGGTCCGTATTTCGCAAAAGGCTCAAGCACTTCCCAATCATTTAAACGAATGAGAATCACAAGTCCGTCTAATTGTTTGTGGCGTAGCATCTCAAAAGCATCTAATTCTTTTTGTGTGTCTTCACCAGTAATAAATAACGTAACATTGTAGCCTTCTTTTTGGGCAGCAATGGTAAAACTACGTAAAAAAACAGTCAAAGAATCTGAAAAGTTAGGTGCGATAATTCCAAGCATTTTGGTTGCGCCTGTTTTTAAAAAGACTGCATTGCGATTCGGCACATAATCTAATTTTTTAATAATTGTTTCGACTTTTTTACGCGTTTCTTCACTGACATAGCCATTCCGGTTAATGACTCGAGAAACGGTTGCTGAGGAAACACCGGCTAATTTTGCAATTTCGTTAATGTTTGCCATTCTTTTATCCTTCCTTTTTAATTCTCCCCTTAGTATAGCAAAAAGACTGTTTAAAAAGTAGTCTATCTAGAATTTGATTGAAAAAGAAAAGTCGATAAGAACAGAAAAAAACTTTTAACTAAAGGATTTTGTTATAATTGAGACAAAATATTTCTTGCAACCAGAAAATAAAACCGCTATTATCAAGTATATAACTATTATTGGGAGTGTATTTTATGGATCGTCGTTTGTCATTGTCATCATATATCTTTATTGGATCAATGTTATTTGGATTGTTTTTTGGTGCGGGAAATTTAATCTTCCCAGTACATGTAGGACAAGAAGCAGGTAGTAATATGTTACCTGCTACGTTAGGCTTTTTAGTCACAGGAATAGGATTACCTTTTTTAGGAGTTGTGGCAATTGGTATTTCTAGAAGTGATGGGCTTTACGATTTAGCGAGTCGAGTACATCCGATTTATGGAGTCTGTATGACCGTCTTATTGTATTTAACTATTGGCCCATTTTTTGCTTTACCGAGAACTGGAACAGTTTCTTATGAAATTGGAATTGCGCCTTACTTAGATAGTAACTATCAAAAAATTGGTTTGTTGATTTTTACATTAATCTTCTTTTTAGCTGCACTATTCTTTTCTATGAAGCCAACAAAGATTTTAATTTGGGTTGGAAAAATTTTAAATCCAATGTTTTTAGTATTTTTAGCTATTTTAATTGTAACAGCCTTTTTAAAACCAATGGGAGCTATTTCGGATATTGCGGTTGAAAGCAGTTATCAAGCAGCGCCTTTTATTAAAGGTTTTACACAAGGATATAATACAATGGATGCTTTAGCTTCTTTGGCATTTGGGATTATCGTTGTCCAAACAATTAAAGGTTTAGGTGTTAATAATCCGCGAAACATTGCCATCGATACAATTAAATCGGGTGTCGTTAGTTTAATTTTAATGGCGATTATTTACGGAAGTTTAGTTTATATTGGAGCAACAAGTGTCGGTCAATTCCCGGTTTCTGAAAATGGTGGGATTGCATTAGCACAAGTAGCTCAATATTATTTTGGTTCATTTGGTAGTATTTTATTAGCGATTATTGTTACAGTAGCTTGTTTAAAAACAGCAATTGGCTTGATTACAGCCTGTTCAGAGACATTTAGTGAAATGTTCCCGAACTCAGTTGGTTATAAAACGTATGTAGTGATCTTTACAGCACTTGCTTGTGGTGTGGCTAATCTAGGATTAACAACGATTATTTCGTTATCAATACCAGTTTTGATGTTCCTTTATCCACTAGCAATTACGTTGATTTTCTTAGGATTGCTGTCACCATTATTTAAGAATCGCCAAATTGTCTATATTATGACAACAGTCTTTACGATTTTTGTTAGTTTTGCAGATGGTTTAAATGCATTACCAGAAAATATTCGTACAGCACCTGTTTCACAAACTATTTTAAATTTCTATTCGCACTATCTGCCATTGTTTGATATTGGGATGGGATGGGTTTTTCCTGCAATTATCGGTTTAGCATTGGGTTGGTTGATTAGTTTATTTCAAAAACAAGAGTTACGATTTTAGTGGATAAATAAAAGTTTTTCTTCAATTGTTTTGATAAACAGTTGGAGGAGGCTTTTTTTCTGTCAAAAGATAGTTGCATAAAGTAGGTGAGAGATGTTCCAATCTCACCTACTTTTTTATTTAAGCTTAGCTGATAGATTCAATTTGATGTTTATGAACAAAATTAAACAGTTTGCTCCAACTAGCTTTGTTGTCTACGGCATCAAAATAAAAATAGTTTTCTTCTTTGTAACGGTATTCATAAAAATCAGAAATAATAATATCAGCGTCAGTGATATGATCGACAACCATAATATTCTCCTTGCCAAAGAGTTTGTAAAGCTGATTGTGAATATAAGATTCACCAAACATATCTTTAGAAAATTGAATATAGGCGGTTAAATGTGTTTTTTCAACTTGTGAAATGAAAGAGTAAATTAGGTTATAAATTAACGACATATGAAAATCCGTAATCACTTTGTCTTTAGTCAAAGGATGTTCAACTATAAATCGGTCAAAAAAATCTTTTCCTTTGATAAATAAGGGCGACTGTAAACTTTGAATTTCTGAGCTAATGGGCATAAATTCACTCATGTTAGAAGAATCGAAATGGATGTAGAAAATATTAGCAAAATACAAAGAGAAAAAGTATAGCAATTTGTACCTTGTTTCGTTATAATCTGAGTTTTGTTTTAATTTGGGGAATTCTATCAATAATGAGCTAATCAATTGTTTGCAGTAGTCAATTAATTCATTGTTTAGCAGAAATAATTCTTTTCCAATATCCAATTGAATTTCTTCAGAATCTCTATAAGAACTAAAAACGCGTCCCATAAGATTGAAAAAGAGACTTTCCATGTTCATTTTTTCAGGATCGTTAATTAAAGGATAACTAGTATTGAGTAACTGGACTAAGGGACGAGAGAGGTCTGTATTTGAGCGAAAGACGGAGAGTGTTTCTAGAAAAGGTTCTTCTAATTTCAGTGCTGCTTGTTTAGAAGGGAAAAAACGATGAATAACCGCTAAAGAGTATAGGTATTTAGATTGCTTGGAGACAGAGAGGTTAAAAATAAATTTTAATTCATCCTCAGTAAAACACTGGTAAACTTCATCAAGGGTTATATTTTCAAAGGGCCATTCAATTCCTTGATTTACATTCCAGAAAAAATATGTTTCAAACAAACGGATATTTGTTGCGCTACCAGAGATAAAAATGTTATCTAATTTTTTTGAGTATTCAATTTTAATGTGGAATGGAGCTAGAAATTGATTCGCTTCTAATAATAATTTATATACATAAGGTAAACTAATGCATAACATTTCCGGTAAGTCTGAAAGGTGTTTAATGGAACTTGAGAAGACTTTTTGAAGGAGCTGAAAGTTAAGTGAATTTGAGTAATAGGATAAATTCATTTTTTTTATTACATAGTAACCATTAAATGGGGTAGCGTTATCAAATCGATACTCACCACGCTTATCAATAATTTTCATTTGATTAAATTCTTTAATGGCTTGAAGATCTTCGTTTAAAGAAAGTGCATACCGCTTTAATGTAGACAAAGAAATATCCAATTTTTGGAAGATGCTATCTTTGGAGACAAAATCATCTTGTTCCACTAGATATTTAAGTAGAGCTAACTTCCCAACTTCTCTGTTATTTAGAATCATTAATTAACTTCCTTTCAATAAAATATGATTAAACATACCATGATTGTTATAAAAAAGAAAGGCAACTTAGAATCAGAGACCTGAATAAAATGCATGTTAAAATATGGATTATTAGAAAATTATGAGAATTCATTTATTCTGAAAACACCTTTAAATGCTGATATACTATCATTTTTAGACTAGTTTGTCGAATGGATTTGATTGAATTTATTGCATTTTTATATAGAGAAAAGAATCAAATTTTAGTCAAAAGAGTATATCTAATGTTGTTATTAAATGGAAAAAAATCTAAGGAAACAAAGAAGACTGCTATATCGGTATTGTGAATGTATGAACAATTAATCGGTATTGTTTTTTGAAAGAGAATTCGATCAGAATAAGAAAAAGGGTTTCATATAAATTATTAAAATTTATTGATACAATTACATCAGAAAGTAATTTATGAATATTTTGTATTTTAATTTAAATCTATAGATATTATTTTTTTTAAGAATTAATTAAATGTTAATTATTTCTATAGTCAGTTAAAAATTGGCGTTAAAGTGAAGGAATTAACAGTTTCCTCATTACTAACTGAACGTTTGGAGGGGTATAAGTAGGATGAAAAAAGTAAAGTTGCTTTATTTTATTGTCTTTCTGGTTTCAATTTTATTACTAATGGTAAGTTCCATTTTTTTTACTGCACAAGTCGTAAAAGCTAGCAGTGCTGAAACTGAGGTAGGAATTATTTTTGAACTAGATGCTAATGGAGGAAGTACTGTTGATTCAACAATTCCAAAGCCAAATCCTGGAGAGGGAAATCAAGGCAATACAGGATCAAACTTTCCTCAAACAGGAGAGAAAAAATCATTGTTTTATAGTTTTATCGGATCTTGGATTTTAATGATTCTATTTGTAATCATTTTAATTAATAAAAAAAGAAAAAGGGGAAATTAAATTATGAAAAAAGGGAACTTGGTTACTGCTACATTACTTTTGTCAATCGGATTACTTTCACTATCGACTACAGCGGATGCAGTACCATCAGATGCCGAACTTATTTTGCAAACAGGGACAGCACCGGGAACGGGCGTCGTAACATTAGATCAAGCACCAAATTTTAAATTTGGTCCAGAAGATATTGTTGGTGGCGAAGTAGTTTATACAACTAATGCATTAAATCCAATGGCTGTTTCAGATTCTCGTGGTACAGGTGGTGGTTGGGAAATCAAAGCCAATATTACTTCATTTACAGATACTTCAGGGACAAATCCAATTACATTGATAGGAGCTGAATTTATTCTTCCGGCAGTAACTCCAACATCTCCAGGTGGCAGTGTAAAACCAGATGATGGTGTAGAAAAAGTTTTAAATACTCAAGATCAAATCGTTCTTACGGCAAAAAGTGGCGAAGGACTAGGGATATGGGAAGCACAATACGATTTAGCAGGTATAAAAGTTCCAAGTGGAAATTACGTGGGTACGTACAAGGCTACAATGGAATGGACTGCAATCGCAACAGTTTCTCCATAATCGATAAAAGGTTCAAATACTAGTATAAATGAGGAGATTATGATGAAAATATTAGCGTTGACAACAGCTGGATTGTTGGCAATAGGATTTGCAGCAATTCTGGGAGGGAACTTAGTTCAGGCAACACCAACTTTTAATGATGCAATAATTGAATTGAAAAGTGGTGGTGAAGCACCAAATCCTCCAGTTGACCCAAATAATCCAGATAATCCGGTTACTCCAATTGATCCAGATAATCCTGGTACCGGAAACTCAGGCCCGCTATCAATTGATTTTGTTCCAGCTATTAAGTTTGGTACTCGTAAAATCTCATCTAAAACTCAAGTATATTCTGCTTTAAATGAACACCCATATGTGCAAATTACAGATAAAACGGGGAGTAGGAAAGGCTGGACATTAACAGCTACTGCAACGGACTTTATTAGTGGGGAAAATAATAAGTCCAAAATATTAAAAGGTGCTCAGTTGTCTTTCTTAAAAGGGGAAACGAACACAACCAGTTCTAATGTTTCAAATGCACCAGCAATTTCACAAGAGATTGTTTTTTCTAACAAAGATTCACAAGTAGTTATGAATGCTGAAGCTAACGCAGGTCGGGGGACCTGGGTTAGTGTTTGGTCGGGAGAGGCAACTGATAATCGAAAGATGCGTTTATCCGTATTGCCTGGCTCTGCTGAAGCAGGTGCATATAGTTCAACGATTACTTGGACCCTAGTTTCTGGATCAGTAGTTCCATAAGTGTTCATAATTACGGTATTCATAAGGAGTGGCTTAGCATGAAAAAAATCTTATTTGTTCTTGTTCCTATTTTCTTTTTCTTTGTTTTAACGACGGAGATTAAAGCTGAGGAAGTAAATTATAGTGTACGTGCAATTATTCCTGAAAATCAACAGGATAAAAGCAAATCTTATTTTGACTTACGAATGAAACCTGGAGAAAAACAAGAAATTACTCTAGCATTGGATAATTCTTCGGATAAAGAAACGGTATTAGAGATTAAAGCTAATTCTGCTATCACCAATCAGAATGGAGTAATTGATTATAAAGGCACCAAAAAGAAATCCGATTCGACTTTGCCTTTTAATTTTTCAGAAATCATCAGTGGTGAAACAAAGGTTACATTACAGCCAAAGGAAACTAGGAATGTGACTTATGAGATTACAATGCCAGAGAAATCTTTTGATGGAATGGCATTGGGGGGATTATATGTAAAGAAGTTAGATAATGGTCCAGAAGATGAAGAGGCTCAAAAAAATGTTCAGATTAAGAATGTTTTTTCGTATGTCATCCCTGTAGCAGTAAAAGAAACAAATAAAAAAATTGAACCAGAGCTAAAATTAAATGAAATTAATCCAAATTTAGAAAATTATCGAACAGTGGTCACTGCTAATCTTCAAAATAGTAAGCCGAAACTAGAGAGTAATTTATCAGTGAAGGCTGAAGTTACGAAGAAAGGCAGTTCAACTGTTTTGCATAAGGCTGAAAAAAATTCAATGAGCATGGCGCCTAACTCCAATTTCGATTTTCCAATTAGCTGGGATAATCAAAAATTAGAAGCAGGAAAATATACGTTAAAATTAGATGTATCAACTTCTGATGGAAACTGGAATTTTATCAAAGATTTTGAAATAAAATTAGCAGAATCCAATAAGCTAAACAAAGCAGCTGTGGAATTGGAAGAAGATAATTCGCTAGCGTTTATAATACTGGGTGCTTTAGGTGTGATGATCATTGTATTATTGATTATTCTTATTTTAAAAAAAAGAAAAGAACAACGTGTAGATACTATAAATGACTAGGTATCTGGATTAATAAAGAGGTAAAAGCTTGAAAAAAGTATAAACGCATCGTTCATTTTTATTGGGGGACCGTTTTACCGTTAAATAAAAATGAAGATGTTTCTCTTACGAAGAGTGAAGTTCAAACTACTTAATTTGTTTCGTTCCATTCTATGAACAAGACAGATAGTGGCTATTATTAAATTGAGAGCGACAGTTAAAAGGAAACATTCATACGACAATCAATTATGGGATGTAGAGAAATTTAAAAAAAGGGAAATTGATAGCACAAATAATCATCTGATTTTCTTAGTAGTTCCTACGAGAAATTGGAATGGAAAGTAGTCAAACATTTATCTTAATTTGAGACTGAAGCTAGATCTAGATGCAAGGAAGCTACCTTATATTTAGCTGTCATTTTTCGATAATAAAAGGATAAGGAATAAATTTTATTAATAGCCGAGGTAGTTTTCAGCTAACTGAATCTAACGAATAATCGCCTTATTGTGAAAACAAAAAAACTAAATCCAGGTGGATTGAAATGTAGATGTAAGGACATTTTTATCTGGTTTTTTAGGGGGAAATAAAGTGGGAAAAAAAAGTTGGTTAATTGGAGTAGCGAGCATGGTTTTTATGTTGGGCATAGGAACGACTACAGTCGAAGCTACAAATGAAATTTCACCACCTGACAATATTGATTTAAGGACAGTTTTTATAACACCAAATAATTCTACAAGTGTAGTCACTAATGCAAATCGTGGCAGTATTCTTGAACTAACTAGACCAAATAGAAGTGGCGGAGTTTGGTCAAAAGAAGCAGATAAACTAGATTTATATAGCGATTTTGAAGCATCGATGTATATTTATTTTGGAAATGATGGGAAGGATACTGGTGATGGGCTAGCTTTTGTCCTACAAAATGATCCAGGAGGTAACAGTGCATTAAAGACTAGTTTTCCGTCACAATTAGGTATTTGGGAATCTCCTTTTATTGGTGGAGGCTTTGCTATGATGAACAGTTTTGCCATTGAAATTGACACATTTTACGATGAATACTTTGATAGAGGTCAATATGATCCAGGAGGAGGAGGGAACCCAGCTAGAAAAGAGAATCATATCGCTTGGAATTTTCCAAATGTGGCGTCATCCTATGTGGTTAACGGCCCAAATAGAACGTTAATACACCAAAACCGCGCTTATCCAGGCGGACTATCTACTGATAAGTGGTATCCATTCACCGTAAAATGGTCAGCTAGTAGAAGGCAAATTACTTATCAGTTTGGTGATTTAGCTCCTGTGGTTGCGCCTATTTCTAATCCAACTGCCATATTTGGAACCAATCGGGTTTTTTGGGGAATTACAGGTAGTTCTATGAAAGGAAATCAAATCTATCGGATTGCTTTTGATAAATTGCCGGGTGCGGTAAAAGCAGGAGCTAGGACAACGATTACGCGAAAAAGTACTAATGAGAATATTGCTGGAAAGGTTGTAGATTCTGGTGAAACGCTAACCTATCGTTTAGATGCAAATTTTATTTCTGGAATAAAAAACTGGGAAGGTATCGTTGCAGAAATGAAATTATCTAAGGCTGTTGAATTTGTGCCAGGAAGTCTAAGAGGGAAATTAGCCGTTGGAGGAGAAGTTCCTCTTAGTAATGATTTAGTGAAAGATGGTTTCTTAAAAGCACCAATTGGTACCTTATCAGGGAATAGTAGGATTGCGTATGTTTATTTTGATGTCGTTGTAAAATCGAATCCTGAAACTAATGATGTAACTGAAAGTAGTAAATTTTTAGGAACGAATCATATAGAAGCAAGCAATGAGGTGTCGTATAAAATTAGTCAAAATCAACCTCCAAGCTTAACTTTAGTCAATGAAAATACGGTTCAAGAAATTTCTTCAAATACGAATTATGACGTAACAGGAACATGGAAAGATCCTGACGGTATCAATGGAACTATTTATTATCTAGTGAATGGCAAGGAAGTTGGAAAAAGTGATGAGACCAGCTCTGGAATCAATCAAGATACCCCTTATAGTTTTACAATTCCAGCGGCGGAACTTAAACTAGATAGTGAAAATGAACTAGAAGTTTATGTTGTCGATAAAAATACTATGAAGTCCCAAAGTAAATCGCTTAAAATTAAAGTTTTAGCATCTATACCTGTTATAACGCTTGATTTAGCAAGTACAACTATTCCAATAACTGATGATTTTGATTATGAAATAACAGGGACATGGAAAGAAAGTGATAGTCCATGGGTTGATTTATATTATAGTGTAGGTCAGAATCCTCCAGTACAATTTGCGACAAACGTTCCTAATTCTGATCCTAAAGGTCAATTCATTAAGTACAAAACAAGTATCCCTAATACTCAATTCACATTGGGGGCTAATCTAGTTTCTGTTTATGCAAAAAATTCCGATGGACGGCTATCAAAAAGTGAAACTCTGACCTTAGATGTATCCGGTAGTTTAAAATTCACGAACGTTTCTCCTAAGATTAGTTATGAACTAACCGAAATTCCGAAAAATAAAGTGACAGTCAAACGGAATAATGATTGGGACATTCGAGTGAAAGATACCCGTAATTCAGGAAGTCAATGGCATGTAACCGTGGGATTAAGCAAAGAATTTACCAATCAAAATAAGCAAACTTTGACAAATGGCTTGTTTTACAAAACAGCGACATCTACAGAAACATTTTTAAAAGAGGGTGAGTCTATTGTAGCATTTTCAAAGACAACAACAGATGTTCAAGAGGTTTCAATTAATTGGCCTGATAAGGAAGGGTTACTGATGCAAGTGAATCCTGAAGACTATATTGGGAACTATCAAGGCATTTTAGAGTGGACGTTAACTAGCGGTTCCCCTTGATTTACTTGGTAGGAGAAAAATAAAATTATGTAGCTAGATTGTGGAGGAAATAACGTAATGAAAACGAATCAAATAATGGGTGTAATAGGAGCATGTTTAATCTTTCTTACAGGAGCTGTTTCAGTTGAAGCGGCAAATGAAGGATCTCCTCCTCCTAATATTGAACTTGAAAATATTTTTCAAATTCCAACCAATTCTGCCAGTTCCGTTCTGGAGATAAATGGTGGCAATGTTGTTCAGTTAACGCCAGCAGAGCAAAGAAAAAATGGTGCAATTTGGTCAACAGATAAAAATAAAATGAATTTATTAAAAGATTTTGAAGCTTCCATGTATCTTTACTTTGGCAATCAAGGAACGAGTGCTGCGGATGGTATGGCATTTGTGATGCAAAATGATGCCCGTGGTCCAGGGACTATTATTTCTGGAGATGGCTCACAATTAGGCGTTTGGGATGCACCAAAACCAAATACTTGGGGTTATGGCATTGAAAAAAGTTTTGCGATTGAATTTGATACTCATTATAACGGTGGAAATGGTTTTGATTCTCCCGTTGAAGATCGAGATCATATTGCTTGGAATTTTCCAGGAGTACGAGATAAGAATGCAACCTACGAAGATCATTATTTATGGCCTGGCACAGTCAGCAAAAGAAAATTAATTCATAATGGGATAGCGTACCCCTCAGGTGAACTATCTTCAGATAAGTGGTATCCATTTAATATAAAATGGTCAGCTAGTGCTAAAACAATCACGTATCAATTTGATAATCTAGCTCCAGTAACGGCCCCTATCCCTAATCCACAAGCTATTTTTGGTAGCGATGAAGTATATTGGGGATTTACAGGTTCGACAGGTGATAATGTTGAAATGAATCGTGTTGCCTTTGAAAAAGTTCCGGGACTAGTTAATGCGACTGCCAAAACAACTATTACCAATCAAAAAGATGAAAGCGTCGCAGGAAAAGTGGTGAGTAGAGGTGAAAAGTTAACTTACCGGATAGATGCATCTTACATCTCGGGAAAGCAGGACTGGAAAGAAGTTATTGCGAATATGGAACTATCAGAGGCTGTTGATTACGTCGAGGGAACTTTATATGGAAAATCAACTGGTGGTATCGAAGTTATTCTGGATGATTCCTTATTTAATGAAGGTTCATTAGAGGTTGAGCTAGGCACATTAACAACTACGGAACCTCTAGCTTATCTTTACTTTGACGCAGTAGTAAAATCAAATACTGAAATTACTGAAGTTGCAGAGAGTAGTGTCTTTTCTGGGAAGAATCACATTGAAAATAGTAACAAAGTAACGTATCAGATTAGCCAAAATCAAGCACCAAACCTAACTTTGGACAATGAAAATACACTTCAAACAGTTGGGACAAATACAAATTATGAAGTAACGGGAACATGGAAAGATCCTGATGAAACAGTGACTAGCTTACGTTACGTAGTTAATGGAAATGAAATTGGAACAAGTCAAGAAACAAGTGCTTCAGCCAATCAAGAGACTGCATATACCTACTGGATTCCTGCTGAATTCTTGAAGCCGGGGATTGAAAATACACTTGAAGTTTATGCGGTAGATCAAGAGGGGTTGGAATCGCAACATCAATCTCTTAAAGTCAGGGTTTTAAGTACTCCAAAGTTAACCCTTAATTCAGCAGGTACAACAGTGAATCTAGAAAATGGTTTAGGATATGAATTAACTGGAACATGGCAGGATAGCGATAGTCCATGGGTTCATTTATATTACGTACTAGATGGCGCTCCACCTGTGCAGTTTGCTAAAGAAGTTCCAAACTCGACTCCTAAAGATCAAGTTATCAGCTATCAAAAAATGATAGAAAGCACTGAATTAACCCTTGGTTTGCATACGATTAGTGTGTATGCAGAAGATTCTGAAGGGCAACAGTCTAATAGTGAAACTCTCTCGATAGATGTGACGGGGAACTTACAATTTACCAACATCCCTACTGCAGTTAGCTATGAGACAACTAAAATACCTAGTGAACCTACAGTGGTGTCTCGTAATAACGATTGGGATATTCGAGTGAAGGATACTCGAGCTGTAGGTAGTGAATGGCATGTATTGGTTACAATGAAACAAGCTTTTGTAGATCAAAGCCAACATCAATTGGCAGATAGCTTGTTTTATAAAACTGGAACATCGAAGGTATTGTTAAAAGAAGGCGTAGCGGTAGAGGCTTTTTCTAAAAAAACAACGAATACTCAAGAAGTACCAGTTGAATGGTCTGAAGATAATGGGCTTTTAATGGATATTCAGCCATCTGCTTATACTGGGGATTATCAAGGGATATTAGAATGGACTTTAATGGATACTCCTTAAGCGTCAACTTGATTATGTAATAGGAAGAAGACTATTTTAGTATGTTATTCGTTTTAAAAATCCAGATAAACAGAAAGTAAATACACCTTCGTTCATCTGGATTTTTAACTATCTGCTACTAAAAAATTTGTTTATTAATAGAAGGAACTCAACTGATGTTTGTGAACAAAACTGAATAATTTGTTCCAGCTATCTTTGTTTTCAACATCATCAAAGTGGAAGTAATTTTCATCTTTATAGCGTTGTTCGTAGAAATCTGAAATCACGATGTCCGCATTTTTAATATTATCGACAACAACAATGCTTTCTTTGCCAAATAGTTTATAAAGTTGACTATGAATATAAGATTCTCCAAACATATTTTTTGAAAACTGGATATAAACTGTTAAATGAGTTTTCTCTAGTTGAGAAAGGAAAGAGTGAATCAATTTATAAGCTAAGTTTAAATGAGAATCTGAAATTTTATCACTGTCTGTAAAAGGATGTTGTGCAATAAAATTATCGAAAAAGTTTTTTCCTTTGATGAAAATAGGTGAATCAATGGTTTGTGATTCTTGATTGCCTGGGATAAAATCACGCATGCTAGAAGAATCGAAGTGAATATACAGAATGTTGGCGAAATACAATGAAAAGAAATACATTAATTTAAACTTTATTTCATTATAATCTAAATTCTTTTTTAACTCGGGAAATTCGATAAATAAAGCAGCAATCAATTCTTTACAATAATAGATTAATTCATTATTTAAGCGAAATAGCTTTTTACCAATCTTTTCTTGAACTTCTTCTGTATCTCGATAAGAGCTAAAGACACGGCAAGTAAGATTGAAGAAAAGTGTTTCATTTTTCATTTTTTTAGGATCATCAATGGTGGGGTAGCTAGTATTTAATAATCGTACTAACGGAAGAGATAAATCTTGAACTGATTTAAAAACAGCTAATGTATTGAGGAAAGGCTCCTCTAAAACTAGTTCCTTTCGTGTAGAAGGATAAATGTGGTGAATAACAGCTAGGGAGTACAAAAACTTTGATTGCTTTGAAGCAGAAACTGAAAATATAGTTTTTATTTCATCTTCATTAAAGCATTGATAGACTTCATCAAGGGTTATATTTTCAAATGGCCACTCAATTCCCTGATTCACATTCCAGAAAAAATATGTTTCAAACAAGCGAATATTTTTAGAACTGCCTGAGATAAAAATTTTATCAATATTCTTGGAGTACTCAATTTTAATGTAAAATGGTGCCAAAAATTGGTTAGCTTCTAATAATAATTTGTAGACATAAGGCATGCTAATCGATAAGGTTTCAGCTAGATCAGAGATATGTCGTATTGAAGAGGAAAATATCTTTTGAAATAACTGAAAATTTAATGAGTTTAAATGATAACCTAAATTCATTTTTTTTATTACATAATATCCATTAAAGGGGGTCGTGTTATCAAAACAATAACTCCCACGTTTATCAATAATTTTCATTTGATTAAATTCTTTAATATCTTGGAGATCTTCATTTAAAGAGGAAACATATCGTTTCAATGTTGATAAAGAAATATCAAATTTAGCGAAAATTACTTCTTTGCAGACAAATCCATCTTGCTGGATTAAAAACTTTAACAAAGCCAATTTCCCGACTTCTCTGCTATTTAAAATCATCAATAGTCTTCTCCTTCCAGTGGAATATAAATAAAGATAACACGATTATTTATAAAAATAAAGCGAATGACAGTATTGTAAGGTGAGCTAGAAAGTGTTCAAAGTTCAAATTCATTCTCATTTTTTTCTAATTGTTATTCTTAAAATAAGTGGAAAAATAACTATTATTTTCTTTTTAGTTTAAATTAAGCTGTTTTTTAATAGTTTGATTAGAAAAGGGAGAAACTGCGTATAGAAAAATGAACGGTTTTTAATCAAAAAAAAATACAATATGTTCCGTTTTCTAAAGAAAACGGTTCTTTTTGTAATTATTTTAGAATAAAGCGTTTTTTTGTGAATAAAAAATGAGATTATCTAAGATTTTGATTAGAATTCAATCAACATTGGAAAACTAAGAACGTATAAATTACATTAACTTGTTGATATAATTACATTGTAATATCAAATTGTGTTTCATCAACTCATTAAAAAAGATTTAAAAAACTAAGTAATTTACTGTTTTTTTAAGTAGTTTTTACTGTTATTTTATTTTGATTAAATAACTTAATTTGACTATTTAGAATAACGGTTAATTTGAACATATTAGCTGGAAATCGAGAGTTGATATTCATTTGAGGAGGGATTAAATTTTTCATAACTAACTGAATGCTTGGAGGTATGTTATAGAATGAAAAAAGTAAAATCAATGAGTTTTGTTGTATGTCTAGTCTTTATTCTATTGTTAGCAGGAGCAGTTACTTCTTCTGTGTCAGCAATAGCTGCCGGGCCTAGCGTTGCGGAACAAAATATTGGTATCACTTTCGAAGACGATTCTAGCCAAGACGATTCTTCTGATCCAAACGTATTACAACCCGATTTGGGAGGGAATAATGAAAATAGGCCCAATGGGAATGGTAATTCACAATTTCCACAAACCGGAGAACAAAAAACGTTTCTTTACAGTTTAATTGGATTTTGGATTTTAGTGATTCTATTCGGAATCATTTTAATTAATAAACAAAGAAGGGAGCAACTAAAACAATGAAAACAAGAAAGTTAATTACTTCTAGTGTAGTTTTATCTGCCATATTAGTATCAGTATCAATTCCAACAGGTTTAGCTTTTGCAGCTACTACAGCTTCGACTAAAGCAGATGTTGAATTAACAGCAGGCACAGGAAGTGGTGGTGCAGGACCGTTGAATTTGGATAAGGCACCTGCATTTAATTTTGGGAGTCAAGAAATTGCAACGACTTTAAAAACGTATAATGCAGATGGTGATGTTCCCTTAACTGTTTCAGATATTCGTGGAACAGGTGAAGGCTGGACAGTTAACGCTAAAATTACTACTTTTGCAAGTACAGATCGCACATTAACTGGTGCTGAATTTATTCTTCCAGCAGTAGTGCCTACCTCACCAGAGGGAAATAGCCCGAAACCAGATGATACAAAAGCAACAACATTGAATGCAACAGATCAACAAGTTTTTGGTGCTAAAAAAGATACAGGTTTAGGGCAATGGAAAGCAAAATATGATAAAGCCGAGTTGAAAATCCCAAGTGGAAACTATGCTGGAAAATATTCGGCTACGATTGAATGGACTTTATTAGCACAACCAGCTGTATAAAATAGGGAAAAAAGAGTATACAAATAAAAAAAATAACTAAAAAATAGAGTTAAAAAGGGAGAGTAATAATTATGTCAAAATTCAAAGCAATCAGTTTAATCACTTTAGGTTCGGTATTAGTATTAGGAACAGCAACAACAGCATTAGCAGCTCCAGATCCAGCAACATCTACAAACAAGATTGAATTTGAAAGTGGTGCAGCAACACCAACAGATCCATTAGATCCTACTAATCCAGATAACACTGGTACTAAACCAGTAGATCCATCAGATCCAAACAACAACGGAACTGGAAATAACGGTCCACTATCAATTGACTTTGTGTCAAACATTGACTTTGGTACGAAAAAAGTTTCACCAAAAACAGAAGTTTACAATGCACTAAATGAAAATCCTTACGTCCAAGTAACGGATACAACAGGTGAAGGTAAAGGGTGGACATTAACTGCAGCAGCAAGTACTTTTGCTGATTCAACTGGTAACAAAGTATTAAAAGGTGCTGAATTATCTTTCTTAAACGGACAAGTTAAAACAGTTTCTACAAACGTTTCAGATGCACCAGTTGCAAACCAATCATTAGTATTCTCAAATACAGATTCTAAAGAAGTTTTAAAAGCAGATGTTAATGCTGGTAAAGGTAGTTGGGTTAATGTTTGGTCTGGAACAAAAGACAATAATTCTAATGTAACATTAAAAGTATTAGCAGGTTCTGCAGAGAAAGCAGCGTACACTTCTAAAGTAACATGGACATTAGTTGCAGGTCCAACTGCACCATAAATTTTTAAAATAACGTTTAAATGATGATAGTAGATATTAACAAGGAGTGGCTGACATGAAAAAAAGATTCTTATTTGTTCTGATCCCTCTATTTTTTCTATTTGTTTTAGCTACAGAGGCTAGTGCGAATTCGGTAGATTTCGGTGTGAAACCTGTAATTCCAGAAAATCAACAGGATAAAAACAAATCCTATTTTGATTTACGAATGAGTCCTGGAGAAAAGCGTAGTGTTTCTCTTACACTTTCAAATTTATCAGATAAAGAAACAGTAGTGGCGATTCAACCAAATACTGCAATGACCAACAGAAATGGGGTTATTGATTATAAAAGTTCTGATAAAGCGAAAGATTCTACTTTACCGCTGAACATTTCGGACATCATTACTGGTGAAAAGGAAGTTACACTGAAACCCAAGGAATCTAGAAATATAACTTATGAGATTACAATGCCTGAGAAGCCTTTTGACGGGATGATATTGGGTGGTTTTTATATGAAAAAAATATCGAAAGAACCAGCTCCAGCAACAGATAAAAATGTTCAGATAAAAAATGAATATTCTTATGTGGTTGCAGTCGCTATAACTCAAAATGATGCAAAAATAGATTCAGAGTTAAAATTAAATGACATCAAGCCTGGTTTAGAGAATTATCGGACGGTTGTCACAGCCAATATTCAAAATATTAAACCTAAGCTAGAAGGTAAGATGTCAGTGAAGGCCAATGTTACGAAGAAAGGCAGCTCAGAAATTTTGCATACAACTGAAAAAGAGTCGATGAGCATGGCACCCAATTCCAATTTTGATTTTCCAATTAGTTGGAATAACCAAGAATTGAAAGCTGGGGTTTATACATTGAATTTAAATGTAACGACTTCTGGTGGACAATGGAAATTTTCAAAAGATTTTGAAATCAAGGCTGCAGAATCAAATAAGTTAAATAATAGTGCAGTAGAATTAGATAAAGACTATACAACCATCTTTATTATTATTGGCAGTTTATTAGTTGTCACAATTCTATTACTCCTTGTTCTTATCTTTATCTTTAGAAAAAAACGGACAGACAAAGAAAATCAAGCAACAGAGCAAAAACGCCCTAACAAAAAGGTGGTGTAAAATAATATGAAGAAAAAAGGTTGGCTAATTGGAATTGCAAGTGCTATTTTCATGCTTACAGCGGGAGGTATTTCAGCTGAAGCAGCAAATGAAAATTTACCACCTGTTAATATTTCGCTAGACAATATTTTTCAAGTACCAAGTGGCTCTACAAGTAAGGTTATCAAAGTTGGTACAGGAGATATTGTTGAGATTACAGCAGCCAGAGTTAACCAAAGTGGTGCAATCTGGTCAACAGCTTCTAATAAAATGGATCTAAGCAAAGATTTTGAAGCTTCAATGTATATTTATTTTGGTAATCAAGGTAGTGCCGCAGCGGATGGGATGTCTTTTGTTATGCAAAATGCTGATGCAGGTCCGAATACAGCCAATGTTGGTGGGGGTGCCAGAATTGGTGTTTGGGATTGGGCTTCTCCAGGTACTTTTGGATACGGAATAAAAAACAGTTTAGCGATTGAATTTGATACGTATTCAAATGGAGATGGCTTTGATGCGGGATTAAATGGTCAAAATCATATTGCATGGGGATTTCCAAGTATTAAATCTACCTATTTAGATAGTAATGGACTGAGAAGATTAGATCATAAAGGTCTTCAATATCCCGGAAATTTATCAGTAGATAAATGGTTTCCTTTTAATGTGAAATGGTCTGCTAGTGCTAAAACATTAACGTATAAGTTTAATAATTTAGCACCGGTTGTGATTCCTGTTCCAGATCCAGCTGCCGTTTTTGGTAACACAAGTACTGTTTACTGGGGCTTTACTGGTTCAACTGGCGCACAGTTTGAGTTAAATCGTGTTGCATTTGAAAAAGTACCAGGTTTAGTCAACGCAACAGTACCAATGACAGTAAAAAATCAAGAAGGTATGGATGTAGCTGGAAAAGTTGTGAGTTCTGGGGAAACTTTAACGTATCGTTTAGAAGGAAATTATCTTTCTGGAAAACAAAATTGGCGGACTGTAACTGGAAAACTTACATTGCCTGATACGGTAAATTATGTTCCAAATACATTGAAGGCATATTCAGCAGGTGGTCCAGAAATAAGCTTGCCAGATAGCAAATGGAATGGTAAGACCTTAACTACGGATTTAGGAACGTTAGATACAACGAAAAATATTGCTTATGTTACATTCAATGTTAAAACTACTGATGTTGCAGCTGTAACTTCTGTAGCAGCAAAAGGAACACTTAGTGGCTTAAATTATATTGACAACAGTAACGAAGTTCAATATCAAATTAAACCGCGTGAAGCTCCGAAAGTAACCTTAACAAACGGAAATACTACGCAAACCATTTTTTCTAATACAAACTATGAGTTGACGGGAACATGGATTGATCCAGATGGCAAACAATCTACGCTACACTATTTAGTGAATGGTGTGGAAATTGGTACAAGTCAGATATCTAGTCCAGCAAATAATCAACAACAAAATTACACGTATACGATTCCTGCAAATCAATTAAAAGAAGGTGCAGTAACGCCAGTTGTTGTTTATGCAGTAGATGAAACAGGTCTTGAATCACAACGTGTCCCAATCAACATAAAAGTTTTATCTCCTCCTAAAGTAACTCTAAATGGTACAGGAACAACTGTTGAAATAGACAACGGTTCTGATTTTGCCTTTAAAGGAACTTGGAAAGACCTAGATAGTCAATTTGTTAATTTGTACTATATTTTAGGGAATAATCCACCGGTTCAATTTGGTAAACAAGTAGCAAATCCTGATCCTAAAGGACAAACAATTAATTTTTCACAGTCTGTTCCTAGTAAGGATTTGGCACCTGGAACCTATTCATTAAAAGTTTATGCAGAAGATAGTGAGGGGCAACAAACAGTCAGTGATGTTGTGACAATCCAAGTTATTGGAACGCTGCAATTTACGAATATATCTAGTGCTGTAAGTTATGAAGGAACATCTATTCCTAAGACCTTAAAAACAGTTAAACGGAATACAGATTGGGATATCCGAGTTAAAGATACACGAAGAATTGGCGGCGACTGGCGCGTAGATGTAACGTTGGAACAACCATTTGCCAATCAGGCACAAAAGAAATTGTCTGACGGTTTGTTCTTTAAAAACGGTACAAATATAACTCCATTAAAAGTTGGAGATACAACAACCGTCTTTTCTAAAAAAACCACAGATTTTCAAGAAGTACCTGTCACTTGGTCAGAAGATCAAGGTTTACTAATGAATATCAGTCCTTCAGATTATACAGGCAAATATCAAGGAGTTTTAAATTGGACTTTAGTTGATGGTCCAAGCTAAAAATAAAAATCAAATAGTACAATAAACAAAATTATGCAGTCAAGTCTTCATTTAAATAAAGACGATTCAACTATTTTATTCAGATAGTTACCTGGGTGACACCATAATTTTATCGTGGCCTATTCTTATTTGTTTTTTAGAAAAAGTAAAGCGACTACTAAAATGGTGGTGAAATAGTTTGGGTAAAATAGGCTGGTTCATTGTACTTTCAAGTGTATTTTTAATTTTTACAATTGGAACAATCTCAGCTAAAGCAGTAAATGAGAACAATCCGCCTGCCCAGATTGAATTAGATAATATCTTTCAAACACCAGCAGGATCGGTTAGTAATATCGTTACAACGACTAAAGGAAATTTAGTCGAAATAACACCAGCAAAAACCAATCAAAATGGAGCGATTTGGTCAACAGACGCAAATAAAATGAATTTAGCAGAAGACTTTGAATCCTCGATGTATCTTTATTTTGGAAATCAAGGAAAAAAGGCTGCTGATGGAATGACATTTGTGATGCAGAACGATCCCAACGGACCCAATGCAATCATTACTGGCTATGGCTCACAAATAGGTACTTGGGCTAGTCCCACACCTGAAAGTTGGTATCCAGGTATTAGAAAAAGCTTTGCAGTGGAATTTGATACCTATGATAACACAGATGGATTTGATGCAGATATGGTCCAAGGGGAGGATCATATTGCATGGAATTTTCCAGACGTGCGTTCGTCCTATGTTGATTATATGAGTTCAAATCAAGTCAAACGTAAATTAACGCATAAAAATAGGCAATATCCAGGAGAATTATCGGTGGATAAATGGTTTCCATTTAAGATAAAATGGTCTGCAAGTAGGAAAACATTAACGTATCAATTTAATGATTTAGCACCTGTAGACGTACCGATTATGAATCCTGAAGCTGTTTTTGGGAGTACTCAGGTCTATTGGGGGTTTGCCGGTTCAACAGGGAATCAAACCGAAATGAATCGGGTTTCATTTGAAAAAGTACCAGATTTGGTTCAATCAAAGGTCAATCTGACTGTAAAAAATCAAGAGGGCATTAGTGTCGATGGGGGAATTGTCAGCAGTATGGAACGGCTAACCTATCGTTTGGAAGGAAATTATATTTCCGGTAAGCAAGAATGGAAAGCCGTTTTTGCACAACTTCAATTGCCAGAAAATGTAACCTACATTCCAAATACGTTAAAACTTTTTTCTACCGATGGCTCTGAAATCGCATTACCAGATGATCAATGGAATGAAAAAACACTAAATGTAAATATAGGAGCGTTAAATACGCAGAAAAATCTAGCCTATGTCACTTTTGAAGTTGAAACAGCGAATGTATCTAGTTTAACTGAGGTAACAGCAGAAGGACTATTTACTGGGAAAAATCAGATTGATACGAGTAATCGTGTTGACTATCAGATTGATACGAAAAAACCACCAACTCTGACTTTAACAAATGAAAATACAATTCAAACGACTGTTACTGGGGGGAACTATGAAGTAACAGGAATTTGGAAAGATTTAGATGGAATGAAGGGAACGTTACATTATTTAGTTAACGGAAAAGAAGTAGGTACAAGCAATGAAATCAGTTCAACAGTGAATCAAGAAATCAATTATGCGTATACAATTCCTGGTAGTAGCTTAACTCAAGGAGCTGAAAATACGCTTGAAGTCTATGCTGTTGATGAAGACAATCTTGTATCAGAATATGTTTCACTTAAAATAAAGAGTTTAAGTGTACCAAAAATTACTCTTAACCATTCAGACACAACCGTTAATCTAGACAATACGTTAGATTATACGACAATGGGGACATGGCAAGATTTAGATAGTTCATGGGTCAGTCTATCTTATGTATTAGATGATTCTAAGGCTGTTGAATTTGCCAAAGAAGTTTCAAATTCCGATCCTAAAGATCAGGAAATCAAGTATGAATTAACTGTTGGAGGCAACGGATTAACTCCTGGTTTGCACCGACTAAAAGTATACGCTGTAGACGCAGAGGGACAAGCGTCCGTTAGTAAAACAGTTCTAATTAACGTGACAGGAACATTGCAGTTTACAAATGTATCTGATAAAGTTAGTTATCCAAAAAATGAAATTCCACGAACAATCAAAACCATTCAACGCAACAAGGATTGGGATATCCGTGTCAAAGATACACGTGGTATCGGAAGTAGCTGGTATGTCAATGTAACAGTAGAACAGCCATTTACTAATGAAAATAAAAAA